>JANPNY010000108.1:0-6417 GCA_031427745.1 Chitinophagaceae bacterium
CGGATTCAACAAATATTTCAATCAGAACATCGTACAATATTTCAGGTATGAGTTTTCCACATTGTAGCGTTTTGTGCGTTTACAGTGAACACACTAAGGGCTGTAAATAAAACTGCAAAGCTGGTTTTTTTGATTGTTGAATACATTGGTATGGTATTTTAAATTGTGAATACTATACCTAAGTACCATTGCTCTCAAAAAATCACCCAGGCAGGGAAACGGCATTTTTATTGCCCAATTAATTTTACTATTTTATTATCAGGTATCTCCTCTTACTCTAATGTAACCTTTATAGCCATCCGCCAAAATTCTTAATAACATCTTTGCTGCCACATAAATTTAATATCATGGAAATAATAAGCTATGTTTTGGCTACATAAGCAGGTTGTCGTTAGGATTAAGAAAGGATATATTTGGAATTCTGTAACAAGGTTTATATAACACTTCTTTATTAATACTAATCTCTCCTTACAATCACCCTCATTTCTTTAAACTGCTAAACACCAAATCTTCCAAAAAAGTAACAATGTTAGATTCATCTTTACTATTGGCGAAATCGGTTAGTGAAGGCAGGTTATCCTTAAAATATTTCTGCAGATGGGACATCTCAATGAGTGTACTGCTGAGCGACCTGGGATATTTAAATTCGGGATTGCATTCAAGCATTATTCCGCCAATACGGGCACACAGGTCTTTATATGGTTTGAACAGATGTTGTTTATTGTCTTCTGTAACTTGTTTGGTTAAGTAGGCTTTCATGCCCTGTTCCACAACAATCTGGTGGAGCAGGCTTTCATTGATGTAACTAATGGAATGGTCGTCCTTTACCGGTGAGGCCAGCAAGCGGATAATTTTTTTAATTTTTGACTCAGGGTTGCGGATATTTTTGGTATTATAACTTATCTGGTAATCAAGCCAATTCCAGTACCAGGCTACTAAATAGATAAGTAAGCGGTGTTTATTTTCAAAGTAACGGTAAACACCGGCCTCAGTTGTATCAGCAGCTTCTGCCAATTTTTTAAAATAAAAATTTTCAAAGCCCACATCATGGAGAAGTAGAACACTGTGATAAAGTAGTTTCTTTCCTAATTCTGTTTCCTGTGGGTCTCTCAGAAACAGGTTGTCGTTCATTTTAATTTGCAAATGCATTTCCATACACTATATGCTTTATGGGTGGTAGATGGTTTGTGCCCGTTTAACTTGCAGGTTATTTAAAATTTTGGCCGGGCTATTACATCCACAAATGTATGACTATTTAATATGATAGTTAGACTATCACAAATCATAGTTAAATATGACCTTCGTCATTCTTTTGCAATCCTTTGCACCCCACCTTTACGCTACAATCAAAGAAAAGCAATATGATACGTTCCATTCTTGTTCCCACCGATTTCTCCGCCAATGCAATGAAGGCGGCGCAGTATGCAGCATCCATAGCAGAAAAAAGCGGGGCAATGGTTTACCTGCTGCACGTTATTGAGCCTATTGAAGATAGCATCAGACAGCCATTCCCATTATATGAAAAATTGAAAGAAGAAATTGCTAATAACAGGAATAAAGAAATGGAAACATTTCAAAGTGACATGGCTGCTGCCTACCCTGGTATTAAAACTGAAACAGAGATTGCAAAGGGAATGACTACTACTGCCATTCTTGATTTTGCTGAAGGACAGCAAATTGACCTGATTGTAATGGGAACCAAAGGAGCTACGGGGCTGAAAGAAATATTTATGGGCAGTGTAGCTGCAGGTACTATTGGCCGGACAAAAATACCAGTGCTTGCTGTGCCGGATGAATATGTGTTTGAAGTGCCGGATGGTATATTATTTGCCACCAACCGCTTCGAAGAGAACAAAGACCTGTTGGATAAGATTGTTGAAGTAGCAAATCTTTTTTCTGCCAGTATCCATGTAGCTGTATTTGTTGATACCGATACTGCCGAAGCCACAGATTATATCTACAACACAAGGCAACTGAATCATTATATGGATTTTTTAAAGAAGGCTTACCCTGCTATTGTCTTTAAAGGTGAACTGCTGGTAGGAAGCGAATTTGAAGATACCGTAGAAAAATATGATGTAAAAAACGAACTGGATATTATTGCGATGATAACCTACCCAAAAAGTTTTTGGGAACGGCTCATGAAAAAAAGTGCGACAAAGAAAATGGCTTTTCATTCAAAAATTCCGGTGCTGGCTATACCGGCAAAATAAAAGTTCGCTGTTTGTTGGCTGAATACTACAGTTTATTACCCTTTTTCTTCTTACCCTATCGAAATTACTTGATTACAGTTTTTTAGTTGAATACAGTAATCATTTGCTAAAACACAGTTAGTTGTAACAATAATATTATAAAAATTAAAAACCAATTTTATGATTATCAAAGGGAAACAAAATAAAACAATCATTTTTTCTTTGCTTTTTATCGGTATGACATTATCAATGTCTGCACAACAGGTACACGATAATGAGATTAAAAAAAATGTGACGGAAATAAGTACACCTCTTGAAAAGCTGCTGCAGTTGGAACCCAAAGTGTTTGAATACAATACAGAAAAATACAAACATCTGAAACTTCAGGCAGGCAAAAAATTGGGCTTTATGTCTGACAATATGCACCAGGTGTTTCCGGAACTGGTAATCACCAAGCACAGCTCGTATATGTTTGGCAAAAATGTGTACAGGGATGTTAAGGTTAAAACAATTGATGAAGCCGGCCTTATTCCCATATTAGTGGCATCCATAAAAGAACAACAGGTAGAAATTGAAAAGCTTAAGAAAGACATAGCGGACCTGAAGGCAGGAAAAAACACTGTATCCAATTTGACAGAATAAAAATCATTCCCGCTGTTTTGTGAGTGAGGATTATCATAGTAGTTGATAATGCCAATCATAGGTTATGGAAGTCTGTATGATTATCTTATAATACTTAAAAAGACGGAAAATGACACACACAAATGTAAAATACCCGGGCACACATTGCACTTACCCCGGTGAGTACATACCCACCCCACTTACGCTGGAGGAGTTGCTGGATGAATTGCAAAAACCTCACGAAGGGGAAGCAAGGCCATTGGTTAATGTAGTGGAGATGCCCGAAGTTTTTATTATTGAAGTGGCAGCGCCGGGTTTAAAAAGCGGAGACTTTTATGTAAGCATTACGGATAATTTTCTTACCGTTTCTGTTTTGCATAAAGAAAAAGAAGCAGGTAAAAAATTGTATCACCAGCATGAGTTTAACTATTGCTGCTTTAAAAGAGATATTGTTTTACCCGGAAATGTTGACGCAGATTTTTTAAGTGCTGTATATGCAGATGGTATTTTATGTGTTCGGTTACCTAAAAGTAATGAAGCCGTAATGAATCATATTGAAAGGGTTATTATTTATTAAACGCCATTTTATAAACTTCAATTTCTATTGTCATGAAAATTCTGCTTGCATTAGATGCCACCAATTTCAGTAAAGAGCAACTTCAGTTTCCTGCCTTTATTGCCAAACAGGCCAATGCGGAGCTGACTGCCATTTTTCTGGAAAATATGGTGCAGGTATATGTGCCCTTCAGTAAATACGGGCATTTGGCAGGTTATCAGCTTTCAGACGATGAACGGGATACTGTTAAAAAAGAAGTGATTGCAGAAAATGTTGAAGCCTATAAACAAGCTTGTGATGAAGTGGGGTTACAAGGAAATTTTATCAGGGCAAGTGCTGTGCCTGAAGATGAAACCATTGAAGCAAGCCGCTTTGCCGACATGCTGTTACTATCAGATGATTTATCATTTGCCTTCAGCCATGAAGAGGAACCTACAAAATTTGCAGAGGAAGTGTTAACCCATGCACAATGCGCTGTGATGGTGCTGCCCAAAACCATGCAGGAGATAAACGAAGTGTTTTTTACCAGCAATGGAAGTTTTTCTTCCATGTATGCTATCCGGCAGTTTACTTATTTGTTTCCCCGTTTCCGGGATAAAAAAGTTACGCTTTTGTATGTAACAGAAAATGAAGATGAAACCACAAAACATAAAAGACATATCAGGGAATACCTGGAGCACCATTATACCAATGTGGAATTTAAAATACTGATGGGCAGCCCTTCTGCCGCCATTCTCTCTCATCTTTCCAAACAAAAAGATTGCATGGTAACATTCGGGGCCTATGGCAGAAGCAGGTTTTCGCAGTTCTTTAAAAAAAGCAAAGCAGATAATATTTTAAACAAATTAGACATACCGGTTTTCATCACTCATCCTTAAACTTAATAACACATGAAAAAGTTCTTAGCCGTTTTTGATGGATACAATATATCTAAAAGCACACTTGACTACGCCATACAGTTAACACAGACAGCCAATGCCCACCTGGTAGGTGTATTTCTTGACGAATTTATTTATCGCAGTTACAATGTGGTAAAAGTTATGAAAACGTATAAGAATTACGAGGAAAAGATGAAAGAACTGGATGCAAAAGATAAAAAGAAAAGAGATGATGCCGCACAACAGTTTCAGAAAGCATGTAGTAAAGCCGGTATCCTTTTTTCTATTCACCGTGATAAAGGTTTTGCCATCAATGACCTGAAAAGAGAAAGCATGTTTGCCGACCTGATAGTGATTAATGAATTTGAAACATTCACCAAATACAAGCAGGAATCGCCTACCCAGTTTATGAAAGATTTGCTGGGTGATGTACAGTGCCCTGTAATGGTAGTACCCAATAATTTCAAAACAGTTGACAAAATAGTGTTACTGTATGATGGCGGGCCATCATCCCTGCATGCCGTAAAAATGTTCAGCTACCTATTTGGCAGTTTTATGGATTTACCGGTGGAAGTGTTGACAGTAAAAGACCATTTTATGGCCACATCAAGAGTGCCGGATAATAAATTAATGAGGGGAGTTTATTAAAAGGCATTTCCCTAAAGCAAGTTACACTGTTGTATAAGGCGGCGCTGAAGAACAGATCATTGGTCATTTGCGTAACCATAAAGAAAACGAACTGGTGGTGCTGGGTGCCTACCGGCGAAGTGAACTGAGTCGCTGGTTTAAAACCAGCATGGCAGATACATTGATGAAAGAGCTGGATACGCCATTGTTTATAGCACATAATAAGTAATAATCATTCTGCACCATTTAAAATATACAACCATGCTTGCAACACAACTAAAATACGACATGATGCCTGCGGTTTATGAACAAGGTATTCGCCAGTCAACACTATTGGTGCATAAAACAATGCCGTTATTGCGTGAAGGAAATATTGCAGCACGGAAAGTAAATAAAGCCCTTCCGGTTTTTTCTTCTTTGGGTTTGGCTATCCCTTTTCAACCTTCTATGGTGGATGAAAAATCAATTGAAGCTGCCTGGCAAAATATAATACAAATTGTTCAGGCAAAAATCAACGGCAGGTATAGTGCTGAATGTACAGGAAAAGTAATCACCCGGTTGGGAAAACTATTTGTCAAATTAAATTTCAATACACACCAAAAAAGCCTGGCAGTAATACTTACCCCTGATGAAGAAAAATTATTTTATCTCAGCTACCCGGTAAAGCCAGTTGTATTTTCCGGCAGTTCTGTTTCCCTGCTTCATTTAGCAGCTAACCTACAGGAGGAAGCGGGCTTTTATTATTTTGTTTTAAATAACAACAGTGCAAGCCTGTATGATTATAATAACAAACAGCTTCTTAAAGTGTACGAGCAGAATAATGAAACCAATGCCGGAAAGCTATACAAAAATGCTACTGCCATCATTCAATTACTCAACAGTAAAAATGAAAAGCCTGTTTTTGTTACCGGTAGCCCCAATCTGGTGGAAAACTTTTGTATCAGCGGCTATTACCGGGATAATTATTTTACCATGCTTTATGATATTGCCCCGTACAGCACTGAAATAATACGGTCTATTGTAAAAGAAATTACCATGAATTGGGGCTATTGGCAATCAAAATTTACTGCAGGCCGTGTACTGCTGGCGCAAAAGGCCAATGCACTTGTGTCCAACATTGAAGCCGTGTTGCAGGCTTTACGAAAAAGTACAGATGGCTTACTGCTTATTGATAAAAGATTAAAACGGCAACTGCAAAACCCCAAAATAATATGCAATACTTTTTTTAAGACAGCAGACGAGTTGCTACATCAAATTGAAAAATTCTTAGGCAGGGGCAACCGGATTGAAATTACTGAAACGGGTTTGCTGAAAGGTTTGGGAGGCATTGTGTTGCTCAGCAATATTGCGCCAGGCAATTCGCACACAGCATTATATACCAGGCAAAGTGAATCTGGTATAAGAGGAGAACTGTTTTGATAACAACAAGGCAGGCTTGAATAATAATAAAATATAATAAAATGAAAAGAAGCATAAAACTTATCAGTATAAAAGGGATGGCAATTAAAATGCACTGGACGTTTTTAATTGTGCTGGTTTGGGT
>JANPNY010000109.1:0-4175 GCA_031427745.1 Chitinophagaceae bacterium
GCAGAACCAAAATGAATAATGGCTATTTCATCTAAATTTATTTGTTCAATATCTGCTTCGCTCAATTCTCCATCAGCTCCACGACTAAAAACGAAATCTCTTTCTCCATCTTCCATCAAACTCACAAAAGCGAGTGTGGTAAAGTGATGGGGATCTTTCAGCATGAGTTTTGTATCTACCCCAAAGCTGTTCATCTCATCAATTAATTGTTGGCCAAACGGATCGTTACCTACTTTAGAAGCCAGCGATACCTTGCCGCCCAATGCTGCAATTGCAGCTGCTACATTAGTGGGTGCGCCACCTGTTTTTTTTAAAAAATTATTGCCTTCGGCCAACGACTTTCCCTTGTCGGTACAAATCATATCCATTAAGGCTTCGCCGATACAGAGTATTTTATTCATACTAAGAATTTTAATTTTTTAATCAGCATTACTAATGACTACCTCCGCTCATTATAACCACATCATCACTTACTTTACTGCTTTTAATAAACATAGTTGCAATGGCTGCAATCAATAAAAACAAAGCGCCGAAATAAATTGCATTAACGGGTTCTTTCCCTAAAAAACTATTGAAAATTTTTCCGAAAGTAAGTGAGTATATCAGCATGGGAATTACAATCATCATATTTATAATACCCATGTAAACGCCATAACGGCTTTTAGGAATATCATTTACAATTAAAAGATACGGAACCCCCATCATGCTTGCCCATGCAATACCAAAGCCAATAAGCGGAATAAAAACCAGGTATTTATCTGCAATATGTGGAAAGATAAATAAGGCAGCTGATGCCAGTAAAAGGCAAATACAGTGCACCATTTTTGCTCCGTATTTTCTGGCAAACCATACCAGCGCAAAAGCAGATAAAAACGTAATAATATTTGTCCAGCCACTTATTAACCCTCCCCAACCCACAGCTTCCTGGTAAGTTTTATTAGCCACAGAACTATCGGAAGTGCCAAAAATAGTTTTCGCAATGGTGAGGTCTTTATAATCCCAATAACACTTTAAAGCAAACCACTGAAAAAGGTACACCACAAACAACCGCCACATATTTGCCGGCATATCTTTTATGGCATGCCCAATTTCTATAAACGGCGTTGATAAACTTATTTTTTTACTCCGCAATTCCGCAAGTTCTTCTTCTGTTGGTGGAATTTCCGGTGTTGTTTTATTGCTCCATAAAACGCTGGTGATGCTGCAAAAAGCACCAAAGAAAAAAGAAGCATATACCCAATAAGGAATTTTGCTTCCACTTTCTTTTGTTAAAAATGGAATTAGTTGAAAAAGGAACAAAGAAAGTGTACCCAGTGTTTGGCCAAATCCTGTAAAAAAACTTTGTGCTAAAAAGCCAGTTGGTTGTTGTTTTGAAGAAAGTTTATCTGCAACAAATGCCCGGTAAGGTTCCATGGCAGTATTATTAGCCGCATCTAATATCCACAGCAATCCTACCGCCATCCATAACTGTGAGCTGAATGGAAATAGAAAGAGACAGATGCTACAAAGCATTGCGCCAATTAAAAAATAAGGCTTTCTTCTTCCCCACCTGGGATGCCAGGTTTTATCGCTCATGGCGCCAATAATTGGTTGAATGAGCAAGCCTGTAACCGGCCCCGCAATTTGTAGTAAAGGAAGGTCTCCATTCTCAGCACCTAAAAATTTATAGATGGGATTTACAGCATTTTGTTGCAATGCAAAACTGTATTGTATTCCAAAAAAACCAACATTCATGTTGATGATTTGCCAAAAGGAAAGTGTTGGTTTAGGTATGGTCATAAGCAATGGTTTTGTTGTAGCAATCAAATATAATTAAAAGCATTACTTGCAATAGCTGCAACCGTTTGTGGTGAAGAAGAAAATGGATATGCCGAAAATGTGATGATGTGCAAATTTGCAAGCATGCCAAATGCAAACCTGTAAATAGCCTTTTACCTTTTGCCTTTTGCCTCTCAGTTATAAAACATCAATTCTCTACGCCGTACATTTTTTTAAACGCAAGATAAACTCCATTCGTCCAGCCAAAACCATCCTGCGATGGATACTCGCCGCCTCCGGCTAATTGGGTAAGATCTTCAACATTGTATTTCTCCATCATTTTTCCGGTGGCCTGGTACACTTTTTTGTTTAGCGCCAGCCAGCGGGTGGCGATGGTTTTAGCCAAGGCAGTGTTGCCATAATTTTTAACCCCGGTTGAGGTTGTCCATTGCAATGGCGCCCAGCCATTGGGTGCATCCCATTGCTGTCCGGTTTTGTTGGTGGTGGTTACAATGCCCCCATCTTTTAATAAAAATTCAGTAACAGTTTTTGCAACACTGGCGGCTTGTGCACGTGTTGCAATTTTTACAAATAATGGAAATACACCAGCGGCAGTAATAACACCAGCCTGCTGGCTTTCAGCAAAATTATAATCGTAAAAAAAACCGGTTTTGGCGCTCCAGCAATATTTAATAATTGCTGCTTTTCTTTTGGTGGCCTTGCCTGTAAAGTTTTTTGAGAGTGTTATTTTCCCATTCAGCTGTAATGCTTTTGCTATGATGGTTTCCATGGAATAAATCAGGCAATTTAAATCAACAGGTATAAAATTGGTGGTTTGTATGGTATGGATATTATTGGGATCGGTAAACCAGCGACTGCTGAAATCCCATCCACTACAAGCCCCTGCACGCAGGTGTGTGCAGGTAGCCGCTTTACTTGCATCCAGTATTTCTTTTAATTTTTCTGGGGTTGATACTTTTATCCGCATGGCTAATTCCATTGCCACTGCTTCTGCAGTTTCATAATCTTCCTTATAACTTTCCTGGCGGGGAGTAGTGCTTTCGTCCCAGTACCGGTTGAGTATGGTGCCGCCAGGTAATTTTACAACTCTTTTAAATGCAGACTCTTTTATTTTCGCTGCACCTTCCATCCAGTAAGCATATTCTTTTTGCATTTCCGGTAAATATTGTTGATACACCGCTTTGCCTTTTATACCAGCAAGCAATTCAACCATCATACAAAAAAAAGGCGGTTGACTGCGGCTTAAATAATAGGTTCGGTTGCCATTGGGTATATGCCCGTACTCATTTATCAGGTAGGCAAAGTTCTTTACCATGTTTTCAATCATTTCAACTTCGCCACTTTCTTTTAAACCCAGCATGGTAAAATAACTATCCCAATAATAAATTTCCCTGAACCGTCCGCCGGGCACAATGTAGGCATTGGGTAACGGCAGCAGCGAACTTCCTTCCACTGTTTTATCAGCGTCTCTTTTTAATGTGCCCCATAAATTTTTTATGTGCATGGCGGCATCTTTTTCCTGTTGTATATAATTCAACTGCGGCGGAGATGACGGCAGATTAAAATTTTCTGCTACAAATGTTTTTAAATCCATACCAGTGTTCTTCATCATGCCATAATTATACATTATGTCTGCTACTTTCTTTTTGGGGGTGCAATCCACAAATGTTTTTCCATCGGGTAAAATTTTTTGTAATTGAACATCTTTAAAAAGTTCTCCATAGATTTTATCCGGAGTAAGTGGAATAATTTTTTGCTGTGCAACTACAATTGCAGGCAGGGATAGCAACATGATGGCAAGGTGTTTTTTCATGGGATAAATTTACATAAAAATTCCTCAGCTATGATGAAGGCATTTTAGCAAAGAGCTTGCGTAAAGGCTTAGCAGCGTTTTTACTGAAGGTGATGGTGACCTACCCAACGTATTAGATTAAATACCGGCAAGTTTTGTTGGCCAAATAGATGTATATTATTTAGGATAGGTAATGCCTTTTCTTCTCAAATCGAATTAAAGGCTACAATCGTATAACAACCGTTACGCTCCCATTTCTCCCATCACTTGGCCATACACCGGGGCCGGGATAAAGCGTTGGCCGCTTGGTAAAATATTGCAGATTGGTAAGGTTGTTTATATTAGCTTTTACCTCCAGATTTTTGGAGAAACGAATGCTGATATTCATATCTGCAATGCCATAAGCCGGCACCAAACCTACGGCACCAGTGGCTTTAGCGGGCAGCACCGTATTGAGTGGGTCGGCAAAACTTTCGGCAGTATAGCTGTACAAAACAGACCAACTTATTTTTTGATAACGAAGGGTTAGCCCGTTTCTTGAAATTACATCCGGTGCAGATTCTACCTTATTGCCCTGTATGCTTATATTAGCAGTGCCGCTCTT
>JANPNY010000110.1:0-5017 GCA_031427745.1 Chitinophagaceae bacterium
CATGGTGGACACCGGTTAGAGGCATTTTTAGAACCCATTTTTGCAGGTAGTAATGCTATAGCTGCACAGCACGAATTGTCGCATACAACTGAATATGTGTTGATGGCGGTTTCTGTTGGCGGTGCTTTGATAGCTTTATTATATGCCTGGAACAAATTCAGTCAATACGAAAAGTCAACTACCGAGGAAACCAGCATCGGGAAAATATTAGCCAATAAATGGTATGTAGATGAGCTGTATGAAACTATTATTACAAAACCAATGCAATCATTTGCCGGCTTCCTTAATAACACAGTTGAGCGAAAAGGCATCGATGGTTTTGTAAATGGAATTGGCAAAGCAGTTAATTACGGCAGCCGCCAGATAAGGTTTTTACAAAGTGGCCAGGTGGGCACTTATATACTGCTGATGGTAGTGGGTATTCTAGTAATGTTTATTATTCAATTTCTTAGTAAATAATCATATTAATGTTCGGTAACTATATTACTATTCCGCATTTATTAATTTTTGTTCCGCTGATAGCAGGGTTAATAGCTTTCTTAATTAAGGACGAATCGAAAGTAAAAGCCTGGAGCCTTTTTGCTGCTGTTGTTACCCTGGGTGTATCTATAGCCGGAATTTATTTCAGAAAAAATAATGACCTCAGTGGTTTAACTTTTGGTTACGAATGGTTGAAATACCTGGGTGCAAGTTTTGCTGTAAGTTTAGATGGTGTTGGTATAATTTTAACCTTATTAACTGGTCTTTCATTCCCAATTATATTTATTGCTACCAATAACAGCAGCTACAAAAATCCTCATTTATTTTATGGACTGATGCTGCTTTGCCTGGCTGGTTTGATGGGCGTATTTGTTGCCACAGATTGTTTGTTATTTTATTTTTTCTGGGAGCTGGCGCTTATTCCAGTTTACTTTTTGTGTAGCCGATGGGGTGGAGAAAAAAGAATACAGGCAACTTTTAAATTTTTCATTTATACATTTGCCGGTTCTTTACTAATGTTGATTGGCATTATTTACACCTACCTGCAAACCGGCCCAACTGCATTTGCACCGCATAGTTTTGCGTTAAACGCTTTTCAAAATGTACTGTTGCTGCCTGCGCAGCAGCAATGGTTGTTCTGGTTGTTCTTTGTAGCTTTTGCTATCAAAATGCCCATATTTCCTTTTCATACCTGGCAGCCAGATACCTACGAACAATCACCCACCGCAGTTACAATGGTTTTGAGTGGTATTATGGTAAAGATGGGTTTATTTGGTGTTATACGATGGCTGCTACCCGTCTTTCCTGCAGCTGTACTTCAATATGATAATATTGTGATAGGCCTTTGTGTTATCGGTATTATTTATGCCAGTTTAATCGCTATCAGGCAAGATGATTTAAAAAGACTGGTTGCTTATTCTTCTATCGCCCATATTGGTTTGATGTGTGCAGCACTTTTTAGTGCAAAACAATTGGCCATTGAGGGCGTGATGATCCAGATGTTTAATCACGGAATAAATATTATTGGTTTGTGGATTGTAATTGAATTGATAGAAAGACAATTGGGCATCCGTAAAATATCTCAGTTGGGCGGTATCGCCAACAAAGCACCCATGCTAACCATATCATTGGTAGTGATAGCATTGGCAAATATTGCATTACCATTAACGAATTCATTTGTCGGGAATTTTTGATGTTTGCAGGATTGTATCAATTTAATGTGTGGTACACTGTTGTAGCAGGAATCAGTATTATCCTTGCAGCAATTTATACATTGAATATGGTGCAAAAAGTATTTTATGGTGAGGTAAATGCTTTAACTGTAACTACAAAAGAAATTGCATTTAGTGAAAAAGCAATATTGGCTGTAATAATTGTAGCAATTTTTTTAGTAGGATTATTTCCACAACCGTTGCTGCAACTTACAAACGATTCAGTTGCATTTTTATTGACAAAATTAAAGTGAAATACAAATTATCAGCTATAACAAGCCACCAGTAATATGAACGCAATTATTTTAACAGCTATTTGGGGTATCGTCATGATGTTTGGAGGTGTTTTCTTCAAAAGAAAAAGCACGCCTAAATATTGGGCCATTGCTGGTTTAATCCTGATTTTTTTATCTAATGGCTATGAGTTATTAAATGGCGTTCCTTTCTTTGAAATTGATGTTAAGAATATGCTTCACTTCAATAGTTTTAATCTTACGTTTATTGCGGTAGCATTGTTTTGTACACTGTTGTTTTTTCTGCTTAACGGCAGGGATATTGAAAAAGTAGGAGAGAACGTTTCAGAATATTTTGCCTTACTTTTTTTTGTATTGTGTGGAGTTGCAATTGCTGCCAGTTTTAACTCATTGCTTACTTTGTTTTTAGGAATAGAAATATTGTCTATCCCTTTATATATTCTTACAGGCAGCGATAAACGGAATCTCAAAAGTAATGAAGCTGCCTTAAAATATTTTTTAATGGGGTCATTTTCAACAGGTATAGTGCTGATGGGTATTGCATTTATTTATGGCGGAAACACAAATGGTTCTTTTCTTATTGATAATATTAATTTAGGTGAAGGGGTTATGCCGCCGATGATTGCAGTTGGGTTGGTATTTTTATTAATTGCAATGTCATTTAAAGTATCTGCTGCGCCTTTTCATTTCTGGACACCAGATGTGTATGATGGAGCACCAACGGTGTTTACGTCCTTTATGGCAACAATTGTTAAAGCTGCTGGGTTTATAGCATTTATACGACTGTTTGATAATGCGTTTGGAAAAACCCAGGCTCAGTGGCAAACACTGATTGTGGTTATTACCGCAGCCACATTGTTAATCGGTAACCTTACAGCAGTATTTCAGCAAAGTGTAAAGCGCATGCTGGCTTACTCCAGCATTGCCCAGGCGGGCTTTATGTTATTGGCCATTTTTGCATTAAATGATTATGCCAAAGAGGGTTTAATTTTATATACCGCAGCCTATAGCCTGGCAACCATTGGCATTTTTGCAATACTGATTAAAATGAATGATTATACAATTGACGGGTTTAATGGTTTAGCAAAGCAATATCCTGCAATTGCTGTGTGCGCCACAATATTCCTATTGTCATTAACCGGTATACCACTTACTGCAGGTTTTCAAAGTAAGTTTTATATGCTATTGGCTGCTGTAAAAAACGGACAGCAAAGTTGGCTGGTTGTTTTCGCAGTATTGATGGCGGCGGTTAGTGCTTACTATTATTTTAAAATAATACAGGCAATGTTTTTTAAAGAAGGCAACCAACAAGTGGAAGCGCCTGCAATAATGGTTGAAGAAATAACACCTGCATTTACTTATCTCCTGTATTTTGCAGCCCTATTGATTGTTGTATTGGGATTATTCCCTAACCTGTTAACTACCTGGTTATATTATTAAGCCCCATATCAATGCAGCAGAATGTATTATCCTTTGAATAGATAATAAAGTTGCAAGTATTAATATCCGTTTATTAGTTTGTTGATTAACTAAACTACCCAATCACCTGCGTCTAAATAATATCATACATTAGTCAAGCCCATTACTAACCCATCAATTTTTGCCATTCATAAATAAACACGGTATCAATAAATATTCCCGTTTAACTTTATACAAGATATAATCGGCATGAAGACACTTGACTCACTTTCTCTTTCTTACAACACGATAAAAAGTAATAGGTTACGTACAGCAATCACAGTTATTATTATTGCTTTGGGCATCATGGCTTTAATTGCAATAATCACCGCTGTGGAAGCCGTAAACCAAAGTCTTACCAAAAGTTTTTCAACAATGGGTGCAAATGCATTTAGTCTTCGGTATAAGGAGAGAACCGTTCGGTTTGGTGGCGGGCCTAATAGAGGAGATACTAAAAAAGTTAACCGTAATAGTTTAGTAAAAAAATCCAGCGAAGGCAAACCCATTACATTTGAAGAAGCAAGAGGCTTTAAGGAACGATACAATTTCCCTGCAATTGTTGGGATAGCCCTTTCCGGCCCAAGCGGAGTTATAGTAAATACAGATACAAAAAAAACAAGTCCCGATGTTAGAGTTACCGGGGGAGATGAAAACTACCTTACATTAAATGGTTATGAGCTTGCTTTTGGAAGAGATTTCAATGAACTTGATGTAGAAAGTGGTAGCAGTGTTTGTGTTATAGGTACCGTAATTGCACAGAAATTATATGGCGATAATATTGAAAAAGCAATTGATAAAATTATAAGTGTAGCAAATATTAAATATCGGGTTATCGGCATACTAAAAGACAAAGGAAGTAGTGCATTTATGAATGCAGATAAAGTGGTAATAACCACTTACAATAACATAAGACGAATTTATGGTTCTGAAGGTAAATCTTATAACATAGCGGTAATGGTAAATGATTTAAAAATGATGGATGTAGCCATAGGTGAGGCACAAGGTGCATTTAGACCTGTAAGAAAACTTGATATAAAGGAAGAGGATAATTTTTATGTTGACAAAAGCGACAGCATAGCTCAATCATTAATGAAAAATCTTGGCTTCTTAAAATATGCAACGCTTGCGATAGCGTTAATTACGCTAATAGGAGCAGCCATTGGTTTAATGAATATTATGTTGGTGGCTGTAAATGAACGTACCAAAGAAATAGGATTAATTAAATCTTTAGGTGGTAAAGCTGGTGAAATAAGAGCTCAGTTTTTATGGGAGTCTATTCTTATTAGTTTGATGGGAGCATTAGTTGGAATAATCGCAGGTATACTCTTTGGCAATATTGTAGCTGTACTATTAAAAACAGGATTCGTAATTCCATGGGTATGGGTTATTACAGGGGTTTTGGTGTGCACCCTGGTTGGGCTAATTGCAGGACTTTATCCTGCTTTTAAAGCTGCCAAACTTGATCCAATAGTAGCGCTCCGCTATGAATAGTTGTACCCAGAATGTAAGGCATTTTTAGCATTAGATAATACAAAAGTTTTTGCTTTAAAAAGTTTTAAAAAAAATACAGCCTTTTTTCATTCCTTCAATTTATTCATTATCTTGTGCCTCATC
>JANPNY010000111.1:0-3377 GCA_031427745.1 Chitinophagaceae bacterium
TTTTTATGCAAGACTTAATTAACCGCCTCAAAGAAAAAGCAGGCATTACCGAAACACAGGCCATTGCGTCCATCACGGAATTGAAAGAGTACGTTAAAGAAAAATTTCCCATGATTGCCGGTGCAGTCGATAATTTATTGAATGTGCAGGCAAGCGAAAGCACTGCCTCATCACCAACAGAGCCAACTGCCACTACTGTAGAAGGCAGCAGTTTTTTTGATAAAATCAGCGATGTTATTCCTGGCGAGACTGGCCAAAAGGTAGAAGATTTTGCCAAGAGTGCAGCGCAGAAGGCAGAACATTTAGCAAAAGAAGCAGGGCATAAAGCTGAAGAAGCTTATGATGCAGTAAAAGATAAACTAAGCGGATTATTTGGTGGCGATAAAAAATAATCTAAAGTTTATTAAGCCAGCTTTAGAAACAGCCTCTCTGCGCAACCTCTGCTACCTCGTTTCTCTGCGGTGAAAAAGCGTGAACGCTGCCAACTCACTTTTCCGCTGTGAAAAAGAAAGATTACAGTGAGAAGGATGTTACGAATTTGTTCACCGCAGAGAACATGAGAAAATAGCGTTAACGCAGAGGTTCTCATACAACTCTCTGCGCAACCTCTGCTACCTCACTTCTCTGCGGTGAAAAAGCGTGAACGCTGTTAACTCTTTTCTCTGCGGTGAAAAGCGGAACTTCAGTTAAGAATCAACTACAAATACAATTAAGCTAACCTTTTTTACAAGATCTGGGTTCATTTAATCCGTACCCCTTTTTTCTCCCGAAAAAAAATCTTACAGCAAAGCATTCTCAAACGCTTTGTTTTTTCACCGGCTATACAGCTTCATTTTGATTTAAGTCCCATCCAACTTGATTGATTTGTGAAAAATCAGTTTCAACAATATGATATGAATCATTTCATAGATTGAACTATGTCAGCCTTCATTTTAAAATCAGGTTCTACTTTGCTTATGTTTAAAATAGCCATTTTCATTGGCGGGTTAAAGCCGCCTTTCAACTTTATTATTATGTCTGCAACCGACATTACAAAAGCGGTCGACCTTTCAACACATGCAGAAGGTACCGGTTCTAAAAGATTTCGTCAACCTGTTTATGTAGATTTTATGCCGCCGTGCAACAGCGCTTGTCCGGCCGGAGAAAATATACAGGGATGGATGGCACATGCACAGGGCGGTGATTATTTTGAAGCATTCCAGACGCTGATGGAAGACAATCCCTTTCCCGCCATCATGGGCCGGGTATGTGTAAAGCCCTGTGAGAGCGGTTGTAACAGAACCCATATTGATACTACTGTAAACATTCATGCTGTTGAAAGATATATAGGTGATGAGGCCATCCGGCAGCAATGGCAGGTACGTAATAATGTAAAGCCTACCGGCAAAAGAGTATTGGTGGTGGGTGCAGGCCCGGGCGGTTTGTCAGCTGCTTATCACCTTGCAAGGATGGGCCATACGGTAGAAATATTTGAAGCAGGTGGACACCCCGGCGGTTTAATGTGGACGGGTATTCCCGAGTATCGTTTGCCAAAAGAAATACTGAATGCAGAAATTGACCGCCTTGTAAAAATGGGTGTAAATATCCATGTTAACTATAAAGTACACGATATCGAGGAACAAAAAACAGCTGGCAATTTTGACGCCGTATTTCTTGCCATTGGTGCACAAATAATTCACCAGGAGACGTTTTTAAATGATGAGTCTGTTTACATCAGAGATGCTTTCTCTTTTTTCAACGAAGTAAAATCAAATACATCTCCCTACCTGCTTAAAAAAGTGGTAATATATGGCGGGGGTAAACTTGCCATGTATATCTCAAGGATGATTAAACGTTTTGGGTCTGAAGCGACAGTCTATTTTCCCGGCGACAAAAAAATGATGCCTGCTTATGACTACGAAACAGAAGATGCGCTGGCAGAAGGCGTTGACTTGCAGCTCTGCAGAAGTATCAGCAGTATAGAAAAAAATAAGATCAGTTTTGAGAAAATGAAAGTGGAAAAAGGAAAAGTAATTGGTACCGGCGGATTTGAAATAGTAGATGCTGATGTACTGATAATGGCCAACCGGCAGGAAGCAGATACAGCCTTCCTGCGTGCCGTTTCTACCATCAACTTAAATGATGATGGTACCATCGCTATTGATACCCAAAGAATGACAGGTTGCGAAGGAATTTTTGCTGGCGGCGATATGCTGCCAGGTGAAAACAGGAGTTCCACCATCGCCATTGGGCATGGCAAAAAAGCGGCCAGGTACATAAACAGTTACCTGGAAAGACAAACTTTTATCAAGCAGGAAAAACATCCCACTGCAGGTTACCGGAAATTACACATGTGGTACAAAACAGATGCGCCACAAAAGGAGCAGAACAAACTGGCACCCACCCTTGCAATAAAAAGTTTTGATGAAGTAATTGCAGGCTTATCCGAGCCCGAAGCAAGGTATGAAGCACAGCGTTGCCTGAGTTGTGGCAACTGTTTTGAATGTGACGGGTGCTTTGGTGCCTGCCCCGAAGATGCCATTATTAAACTAGGAAAAGGTAACCGGTATAAATTCAATTTTGATGCCTGTACCGGATGTGGCGTATGCTACGAGCAATGTCCCTGCCATGCAATAGAAATGATTCCAGAACCTGTTAATTTAACTACTGATGTCAAATAATAAAAATACGATAGCAACCATTGATGGAAACGAAGCCGCTGCCTATGTAGCGTATCGTGTAAATGAAGTTTGCGCCATTTATCCCATAACACCTTCTTCTACCATGGCCGAGCTGGCAGATGAATGGGCTGCAAAGGGGTTGAAAAATATATGGGGTTCGGTACCCGATATTATGGAAATGCAGAGCGAAGGTGGTGCTGCAGGTACGGTTCATGGTGCATTACAAACCGGATCGTTAACAACAACGTTTACCGCATCCCAGGGGTTGATGTTGATGTTGCCCAACATGTATAAAATAGCAGGCGAATTAACGGCAACAGTTTTTCATGTAGCAGCACGTTCATTGGCTGCACAAGGCCTTTCTATTTTTGGTGATCACCAGGATGTAATGGCAGCAAGAACCACAGGCTTTGCCTTATTAAGTTCTGCCAGTGTGCAGGAGGCACACGATTTCGCCTTAATTGCACAAGTGGCAACTTTAAAATCAAGAATTCCCATTGTACATTTCTTTGATGGTTTCCGCACATCGCATGAAGTAAATAAGCTGGAACTGCTTACAGACGAGCAAATAAAATCAATGATACCTGATGAACTGGTAATTGCTCATCGCAAAAGAGGATTAAATCCGGAACATCCTTTTATACGAGGTACTGCGCAAAATCCCGACGTATATTTCCAGGGCCGGGAAACTGTGAATACATTTTACAATAATATGCC
>JANPNY010000112.1:0-6727 GCA_031427745.1 Chitinophagaceae bacterium
CTAAGCAGTCGGATCGTCGGTATGTAAGCATAAATTAAATTTAACGCTCCAAACAACAAATTAATTTTTCACATGCTTTTTAATTCAATTCAGTTTGTACTATTTTTCTTTTTTGTAACGATTGCCTACTTCGCCACTCCACATAAGTTCCGTTGGTTTCTTCTGCTTGCCAGCAGTTGTTACTTTTACATGTATTTTGTACCCGTCTATATTTTGATACTTGGCTTTACTATTGTTATTGATTATTTCGCAGGTATATATTTAGAACAAGGACAAGGCAGCCGAAAAAAAATGTTTTTAATTGCAAGTTTAATTGCAAATATTGGGGTATTAGCTGTTTTTAAATATTACAACTTCTTCAACGATAATTTAACTTTATTACTTCATGGAGCTGGTTTTCAAAATCCTGTTCCCTATCTATCTATATTGCTGCCGGTGGGGCTTTCGTTTCATACATTCCAGGCTATGAGTTATACCATAGAAGTGTATCGTGGCAATCAACCTGCCGAACGAAACTTTGGAATTTACGCTCTTTATGTAATGTTTTATCCCCAGCTAGTGGCCGGACCCATAGAACGGCCTCAGAATTTGCTACACCAATTTTATGAAAAACATTCCTTTGAATATCCAGAGGTAAGGGAGGGTTTTAAGTTGATACTATGGGGGATGTTTAAAAAATTGGTAATAGCAGATCGGCTTGCAATTTATGTTAATGCCGTATACAGCAATCCACACAGCCATAGTGGGACAACCTTGATAGTTGCTACAATTTTCTTTGCCATTCAGATATACTGTGATTTTTCGGGTTATTCAGATATTGCCATAGGCGCTGCCCGGGTAATGGGATTTAAGCTGATGACAAATTTTAACAGACCCTATTTTGCCCAAAATATTTCAGAATTCTGGAAACGCTGGCATATCTCCCTTTCCACCTGGTTTAAAGATTATTTATACATATCACTGGGTGGAAATAAAGCATCAGTTCCACGTTGGTATTTCAACTTGTTTATTGTTTTTCTTATAAGCGGATTTTGGCATGGTGCCAACTGGACCTACATTATTTGGGGTGCACTTAATGGCTTCTATCTAATTTTTGCAATTTTCTCTCAAAAACTCAGAAACAACTTACTCAGCTTTTCCGGTTTGAAAAAATTTCCAAAACTGAACCAGTTTTTTCAAATTTTAATCACCTTCATCTTGTCATGCTTTGCCTGGATATTTTTCAGGGCAAACAACGTTACAGATGCATTCTATATTATAAAAAAGATTCCAACTCTTAAAGGGCCGCTATTTTACGAAAACCCGTCCATGTTGATCTTCTCTGCATTTGGAATAGCATTTTTGTTTGCAGTTGAATTTAAAAAAGAATATTTACCTGAAAGTTTTTCGTTTTTTAATAATAGAAACTGGCTGGTTCGCAACCTTTCCTATGCGTTTTTGATTGTCCTTATTTTATTAATAGGCGTTTTTGATGGAGGTCAGTTTATTTATTTTCAATTCTAATTGTTTGAACTTATGAAAGGACATTTATTGAATAAAATAAAATTGAATTCTTACTTATATTTCCTTGTAAAGTTTTTTATACTTTTATTTATCGTTTTTATATTTGACTTTTTTATAGGCAGCGCTCTTAGGTATTTGTATTTTAAACAACAAAATGGATATCAATTCCGAACAACTTATTCATTGGAAAAAACCAATGCGGATATTTTAATTTTTGGTTCTTCAAGAGCTAATCATCACTATAATTCCGAAATTTTTGAGAACCGACTTAAAATGAGTTGCTACAATGTTGGCCGGGACGGGAGCAGTATATTTTATCATTCAGCCATTTTAAAAGGGATATTGAAAAGATACACGCCAAAAATTATTATTTTAGACATCCGGCGGTGGGAATTTGTAAAACAGGATATCAATTACGAAAGAATTGCATCTCTCCTGCCCTATTATAAATCCCATCCGGAAATTCGACCAATAGTAGAATTAAAAAGCAAATATGAAAAATATAAACTGCTATCAAATATTTACCCTTACAATTCATCCATCTTCAACATTTTAATAGGCAACTTAAAAAAAGATGGCACAACTGAAATAAAAGGTTACCTGCCAATTACAGAAACCATTACCGTAGACCCTGTCGCGTTAAAAAAAGGCATTGGAATTAGTGACGGAACCATAGATATGACAGAGGTAGCAATCTATGAAACATTTATTAAAGATTGTATAAAGGCCGGGGTTGAATTACACATATTCTGTTCCCCATATTTTAGTGAAAATAAGAAGCAGGATCAATCTATTGAACTTGAAAAAACGATAGCTGAAAAGTATAATATCCCTTACCACGATTATTCCAACGAACCGGCGTTTTTGAATAAGTTACCCTTGTTTGCCGATTATTCTCATCTGAACAAAGAAGGCGCTCAAATTTTCACCAACATAATTATTGATAGTGTTGAGAAATACAGGGGAAAAAAGTAGATAGCTAAAATTTAATTTACAACTGCAAACTCAATAGCAAACTCATACTTTCTATTTCTATTTCAAAAAGTATACAAGTTGAATACCTACATTTATACAATCCCCGCCAATTCCAAACTTCGTTTGCTTATATTTTTATAATCAATATTTTCCACCACTACATCGGGGCAGGCAATCAGCGAAACACCAGGCAGTCTCCACCAATTATTTTCTTTTAATTTGCTCACATGAATAATACCCACCAGCCAGCAATAGTGATATTCGTTGTGCCATTCTTCAATCCATTCAAAATCACCTTTATTGATTGCTGAAATTTCATTGGCACTCACAAAAACTTTGAGGTAAAAATCATTACTCAAAACACTTGCCTGCTGATTCAATATTTTTTTATACTCGTATTTATAATTGTATCGTAGTGCCGATATATCGCTTAATACGGCAGATGCGGTTGGAAAAGCCCCTGCTCCCTTGCCCTTAAAAAAATGCTTATCTGCAAAACTGCTCTCCGTGGTAATGGCGTTAAATTCATTTTCCACATGGTACAAATCATCTTGTTTGGTAACAAATTGCGGCAATACAAAAGCGGCTAATTTTCCATCGGCTAACTTTTGTGCATTGGCTACCAGTTTAATTTTATATTTTTTTCCCTTAGCAACGAGTGCATCCTGCAGCGAAATGTTTTCAATGCCGGTAAAAATAAATTCAGCAGTTTTAGCGATTATACCAAAGGAATGTGCCAATAAAATACTGAGTTTATTGGCGGCATCAAAACCACCGATATCCAGTTGGGGATTGCTTTCGGCAAAACCCAGCTGTTGCGCCATCAGCAATGCTTTTTCAAACTCCAGTTGCTCCTGGAAAATTTTGGTAAGTATAAAGTTGGTACTGCCGTTGATAATACCACGAAATGAAAACAATAAATCATTATCATAATACTCCTCCAGGTTACGGATGATGGGCATACTTGCACAACAGGAAGCCTCGTATAAAAAAGGTGTCTTAAATTCCTGTTGCAATGCAAGCAATTCTTCAAAATGCTCCGCAATCATTTTTTTGTTGGCGCTAACTACGGCCTTGCCGTTTTGTAAAGCTGCTTTTACAATATCGAAGGCTGCATCTGCATCATCAATTAGTTCTACCACTACATTAATTTGCTGGTTGTTCAATATTTCAGCAGGGATGTCAGTAAAATTTTCCGCCGCAATACTCCGCTTCTTATCTATATTTTTAATACAGATTTTATGGACGGAAGCTTGCAATGTTGGTGTATTTTGAAGCACATCATACAAACCTTTTCCTACTACACCAAAGCCAAAGAGACCGATATTTAATTGTGTTGTTGCCGACATATGCTTGTTGATTTAGACCGTGTTATTTCGTTTAAATTGATGTTTTATTTAGTACAGCTGATGGCATAAATATGCAACATAATTTATGCAGGCAAATTCATTTCATTTGCTGGCAAAAACTCCCTGATCACTTTTTCTATCTGGGCAAACTCCAGTAAAAACCCATCATGACCGTAAGTTGATTTTATGATTTCGAAAGATGCTGCGGGAATTTCATTAGCTAAAAAAGCCTGCTCTGCAACCGGGAATAATACATCCGTTTCTATACCAATAACCAGTGTATTAGCACGGATGCTTTGTAATGCAGCCGTTACCGAATCTCTGCCACGGCCAAGGTTATGGGCATCCATACTTTTGCTTAAAAAATAATAACTAAATGCATTAAACCGTTTGGCCAGTTTTTCTCCCTGGTACCGTTGGTAAGAGTCGCTCTTATAACCATCAATAGCATCGTTGCTTTTCTCGGATTGTGCAAAGAGATAGGTGTCATAATTGCGATAAGAAAGCAAAGCCACACTCCTTGCTACTTTCATGCCGTTGATACCTGCTTCCGCATTTTTATTTTTCCATGTTGCATCTGTTTCTATACACATCCGTTGGGATGCATTGAATGCAACAGCCCAGGGTGAATGAAATGCATTAGTTGCAATGGGAATAATGTGATCGAATAATTCAGGCTCCTCAACTGCCCACTCAAGTAGCTGTTGTCCACCCATCGATCCACCTAACCCTGCATAAATTTTATCGATGCACAAATAATCTTTTAACGGCTGATAGGCTCTCACCATATCCCTTGTTGTAAATAATGGAAACTCATGAAAAAATGGTTCACCAGTTATATAATCAATATCCAGTGGATGAATACTGCCGTAGCAACTTCCCGGCATATTTACGCAAACAATAAAGTGCTGTTGTGGATTAAACAACTTTCCATTTCCTACCAAACCATCCCACCATTCTGCAGGGTTGCTATTAGCAGTGAGGGCATGAAAAACCCATACCACGTTGTCTTTTGCAACGTTTAACTCTCCAAATGTAGTATAGCCTAAATGATATCCCGGAATGCTGATGCCGGATTCTAATGTAAAAGGTTGCTGGTATTTAAAAATGTTCACAGTGTATTTTTTGCAGTTTAAAGATATGAGTACAGTTGAGCGTATTTTTTGGGATACGAAAAGCCGGGTTAACATTTGTTAACCCGGCTAAAAAATTATTTATTAAACAAGCTCTGGTGCAAATACTTTTGCAAAAGCCTGTTCAAAATCTGCTTTAATATCTTCAATATGCTCAATACCTACACTTATCCTGATTATGTTGGGAAGCACACCACCAGCCAATTGTTCAGCCTCACTCAACTGTTCGTGTGTAGTAGATGCAGGATGAATTGCTAATGTTTTACAATCGCCAACATTTGCCAGGTGACTCACCAATTCGAGGCTATCAATAAACTTGCTGGCATTTTCTTTGGTGCCTTTTACACCAAAATTAAGTACCCCACCTGCACCATTCACCAGATATTTGTTCGACAGTTCATTATAGGGACTACTCTTTAATCCAGGATACCACACAAATTCAACCTGCGGATGTTGCTCCAGCCATTCGGCCAGTGCCTGCGTATTCGACACATGGCGTTCCATCCTTAATGATAATGTCTCTAAACCCTGCAACAATAAAAAAGAATTGAAAGGACTCTGACTGCTGCCAAAGTCTCTTAAACCCTCTACCCTCGCACGGATGATGAAAGCAATATTAGGTAACCCCAACGGATTGTTTACGCCAAAAATTTCAGCAAACTTTAATCCATGATATCCTTCACTTGGCTCAGAAAACTGGGGAAATTTACCATTACCCCAATCATAGCTACCACCATCTACAATTACGCCTCCAATGCTGGTACCATGGCCGCCAATCCATTTGGTAGCGCTTTCTACAACAATATTTGCCCCATGTTCCAATGGACGAAACAGGTAACCCCCTGCGCCAAATGTATTGTCAACTATCAGCGGCAAATCGTATTCTTTTGCCAGGTCAGCAAACTTTTTAAAGTCCGGTATATTCAGGCGTGGGTTGCCGATTGTTTCCAAATAAATTGCCTTGGTATTTTTATCAATCAGCGGCACAAAACTCTCCACATCATCACCATTGCCAAACCGTACATCTACACCAAGGCGTTTAAATGCAACTTTAAACTGGTTGTAGGTACCGCCGTACAAAAAGGAAGTACTGATGAAGTTATCACCCGCTTGTAAAATATTGTTGAGTGCAATAAACTGTGCCGCCTGTCCCGATGCTGTGGCCAGGGCCGCTACTCCACCTTCCAATGCTGCAATGCGCTTTTCAAACACATCCGATGTAGGATTCATAATACGGGTGTAGATGTTACCAAACTCTCTTAATCCAAACAGGTTGGCTGCATGTGCAGCATTGTTGAAACCAAAAGATGTTGTTTGGTAAATAGGCACTGCCCGGCTGTTAGTTGCAGGGTCTATGCTTTGCCCTGCATGTAACTGTAATGTTTCAAAATGTAGATTGCTCATAAAACTGCTTTTTTGTTTTAAATGTTTGATAAATATAATTGCAAGTAATATACAAGACTAATGAATGATTCCCTAAAGCATGGTAGTACAAAAACAATCATGTGCTGCAAGAAACTCATTGAAGAATGTGAGCATATGACAGTTCATTTTGTTTTTTGTTACTCTACAAATTTAATAGACTTATTTTCATTTAACCAAATACAATCTTTAAAATACCGATCGTCTTTTTTTGCTCCTGTTGTTCACTAATTACATTAAACATTTTCTACCCTTGATGACGCAAAAAACCCACCTGGTAAATCAGATGGGCTTTTAATATTATTGAAAAATATTTTGAAGCTTTTAATCTGACTTATCTGTCCC
>JANPNY010000113.1:0-5030 GCA_031427745.1 Chitinophagaceae bacterium
TCCATGCAAAACCCGCCAACCGATATTTGGAACAGTGCCGATACATACCTGAAGACGCCGCAATGGAGGGATGCAACAACAACCGGCTGTCCGGTGCCGGGTTCTGCCACCAACGATTTTTGTGGCGTTCACACCAACAGTGGTGTAATGAACAAATGGTTTTATTTGGTGACCAATGGGGGCAGTGGTACAAACGGAAACAACTTTGCTTACAATGTTGCAGGGCTGGGTTTTGATAAAACAGAACGCATCGCTTTTCTGGCAGAGCAAATGCTTACACCCAACTCCACTTTTGGCGCTGCCCGTACTGCCACACTCAATGCAGTAAATATCCTGGCATCATCTCCCAATACGCTTGGTATAAGCTTTGCCGATACCTCCAACGTGGTGGCCGCATGGAATGCAGTGGGTGTGGGCGACAGCATTTTTACCATGGTAAATACACCGGTTTTCGCCAGCAATGCTTTCACATCCATTGGCGTGGGCAAGTGGGGATATATTTGGGCAGGCACCGCTAATAACGGTTTTTACAAATACAACGGCACCGTATGGCAAAAAGCGCCCAACCTCACCAATCATAATATTTCCCAAATTCTGCCAGATAAAGAAGGGGGCATCTGGATAGCTCAGTTTGGAAGAACCGGTGCCCAGGCCATTCTTGGTGGTATTGGTTATTATGCAGATTCCAGTTTTACGTATTTGCAGTACAGTGAGTCTGATGGCTTGCCTACCCGGAATGTGAGAGGAGTTTTTATCAATAACGAACTGGATGTGCTGCCAGCGCAAAAACTCAGAAGAGTATGGGGTTCATGTTTTGCAGATTTGACAGGTGGTTTATCCAGGCCGGGTAGTGTGGTAATTGGCAAAGAAGTGCCGGTGCCACCAATATCTTTTACCAAACAGAAAAATGGTGTTAATCAAAGCAACGGTTTTTGCCTCGGAATCAGCGGCAACAAAAATGAAGTATGGGTTTTTGCTTCGTCTAATTCAACATCAACAGGTGGCGGGCAGATATTACGCTACCGGACTGCAGACACGGTTTATCTTGGCTTTTACGACAACAGCAACACCTCCTTACCGCTGGGTTTTAACGTTAAGGCTATCTATTATGATTCCGTTTATAAGAACTGGTGGGTGGGGCTGACAACAGGCGGTATTTTTATCTACGGCACACTCAACAGCACCTGGACAAATATCAACTTCCCGGCAATATTCCCAGCTGGCACTATCATCAACAATAATGCAATAACCGGCGATATCCGGGGCAATATCTACATTGGCACCAACAACGGATATGTAGTGGTGGGGGATCCGCTGGGCGGCACACCGACAAACCCTTACAGCGAGGCAGATTACAAATTATACAGCAAGGCCAACGCTGGCCTTCCCAATAACAATGTAAAGGCGCTTGCGCTAGACTACAATGCCAACCGGCTGCTGATTGCTACAGACAGTGGAATTATCTTCAAATATTCATTGTGCCGGAACTGTATTGGTGGCAACAATATAACCACCGTAAATGCCGGGCCATGGAACGACCCCACTACATGGTCCGCCCAGGCTGTGCCAAACCTGCTGACCAATGTGATCATCAAACACAACATCACCATCAATGGCAATGCGGAGTGCAAGTCGCTGAAGATTGTTGCGCCGGGCAAAGTTACCGTGGCTTCCGGCGTGGAATTTAAAGTGAACAATATGAGTTATTTGCTTACACCCACGCCGCAATAGAAATAGCACCCAAAAGTAGACCAAGTGCTTTTTCCTTTTTGATGAAAACTTTCCGCAATTACAGTTGGCCAAGCAACAAATGCAAGGCGCTTGCGGCCTGATGAGTTTCTATTTTAAACCAGCATCACTGCAAGCAATAGAAAGGTTTTGCGAAAGCCTGCAACATATAATGATGGCGGTAAGCTGGGGCGGTCATGAGAGTTTGATTATCCCTAAATGTGCTGGTATTGCCTCGGCAGATTTTGATATAAATAACAGAGACCATCGGATGATACGCCTTTATGTGGGGCTGGAAGATGCTGATTATTTGATAAAGGATTTGGAGCAGGCTTTGGAGAAAATGGAGAGGTAATTTATCTAGTTGATTTCTTTGCCGACCAGCACTATAAAAAAGATGTGGATTAGGTTAGTTTGTTACCCCGTTTTCAGCATCCGTCTTTATCATAGTCCCTTTATCTCCATTTAGTTCTCCAGGAATTAACAACATGATTTGTTGTACTTAATTGATTTGTATTTAACAGATCATCAACAATCGGTGCTGTCCTGCTTTTTCCTTTGGGGCACGATGAACACAAGGAGGCACCTTTCTTTCAGGATGATCAATCGCCAACCTCCATAAGTTACCAACACCTAAGCTGATAGGGCTTGCGGCAGGCACAGGCTGGTAGTGCAAATCAAAAAAATGCTCAGTTAAAAATGATTCAAAACCGTCATCTTCTCCACCATATAGTTTTTTAAGTTCGGCCCGTATTTCAGGAACAAGCACTTTTTGTTGGGCTTGTGCATTGGGCAATATTTCACTCGGCTCGCCATAGTAAGTGCATAAAAAAGTATCGGTTGGTACAGTAGAACGATCTACATGAAAAGAATAAACATCCGTTGGAAAAAACGAGAATGCATCATCTCTTTCATAGCACCTGATTACATTAAGGGTTGGCAATGCGCCATGAGCTTTTAACAGCTTTAAATCATGCAACAAAATTTCACGGGCAAGCTGCCCCTGTTCACTCAACTGAAGTTCATAAAGCTCGGCTTCATCTAGTGCAGCCATATTTTCGATTGGCGCTACCTTGTTAACAATCTCAAAAAAATCACCTGATAGTGTACGAGTCCAGCAAATAGCATTCATTGCTCCATGGAAAGGCGTAGAAACAAGGTCTTGAAAATTGGTGACACAGTGAATTTGATTGTCAACATCCAATAAATTGATCATAATAGTTTATAAAAATATACAATCATTCTTTGTCTTTGTTAGTCTTCCGGTTTTGATTGTAAATGGGCTACACAATGTCGGTAGGCTGGTGATGCGTCTTATGACCGATGATGTCTGAATCAGGATTTACAGGATTTACAGGATTTATTGATTGAAGGATTGCTTCATCTTGTTCAAAATCTTATTTGGAAAAGCCTGATTGTGAAGGTCCGTAACTGTAAAAATTTTCTCTGCTGTTTTAAATATCCTGTAATTTTTAAATTGTCTGAATCAGGATTTTCAGAATTTATGGATTTAAGGATGGCTTCATCTTGTTCAAACTCTTATTTGGAAAAGGCTCATGCTGAAAGCCCTTACCTATAAAAATTTTCTCTTGCGGTTTAATATCCTGTTAATTTTTAAATCCTGAAAATCCTGCTTCTGACTATCTACGCCATCATGCAGCTGGGTGTTGCAGAAGTCCTAAAGAAATATGAGCAAGTGTGAAAACCTTGCGCCTATTCTGCTTTCTTTTTCATGCAGGCAATATACAGCAATTCTAGCCCCTAAATATCATTTCCCCCGCTCCCCAAGGCTGCAAAACTCAAACTGTGCGACGCAACGATGATGCTATGAAATACAAATGCCGGTAACATAAAAAATACAAGGGTAAACAAAATCCCTTTTTTTAGTACGGAAGGATTTTGCTACCCTTGTTACCCGGGTACTTGGAGCTTTTGTGTCATCAAAATTTTGTTTCGTTGCGGGCGCAGCCTGACTGTTTTCAAATGGGGTTTATTACTTTGTTTCTTGTTGTAAATAATCACCTATTTCATCTACCTCATCGGTATTGCCCAATCCTTTGGGGTTGGGACCATATTCGTTTTCGCCGTAATTGGTATCGGCAAACAACATCCAAAATCCATAAAACGGTATCAGTTGGTACCAGCCGGAGTTACCCCTATCGTGGCAGCGCTTGCAGCCTTGTGCCAGCATTATCCAAAAAATGGGGAGGAAGAAGATCAAATACAAAAGCGAGCCTGCGCCTGATTCAGGGTTTGGTTCCAATAAAGTGAATTGCAGGGTTATCGCTACTATAAAATAGGCTACCAGGGTAATGCCATATTCTGTTCTGCGGATGCGTCCATTAAAGGAGAAAAGTTTCTTAAACATGAGGTAAGTGGTGGTTTAGGTTTTTACTAATAATTTTCAGGGCTTAATATAATCTTTGGCTGCTGCGCCACCTAATCCATTGAGTAACTGGTCGTTTTCAGCCCGTAGGTGGTAAGCACACCCTCCCTTGTTCTTTGCGTTTCGCTTGTAGATGGTTCCAATTTTTAGGTAGGTGGCTGTTGTGTTGGATGTCCGCCTGAAGCTCTAGTTACTGGATTGGATGATTTGAAGGATGATTATACTTTGGATTGAATACCTTTTTATATTGAAGGCTCGTAGAACCAAAATTAATGAGCAATCCTACAGGTAAATCATAAGCTACAACATAATTTTTTGCCTGGGCTAAATGGACATCTTCCAAATTAATAAGTGCTTTTAATTCTACCATGATATTTCCTTCAATTATAAAGTCGGATCGTCTTGTACCCACTTCCTCCCCTTCATAATAAATAACCTGTTCTTGTTCCCTTACAAATTCTAATGCCGTTTTTCTTAGTTCAATAGCAAGGCATCTTTGGTAAATCACCTCTTGAAATCCATTGCCTAAAGTGTTGTGCACTTTCATTGCACATCCAATTATCTTAAATGTTATTTCATCTTGTTGCATCATCCTGTAATTTAAATTTTTAAATTGTCTGAATCAGGATTTTCAGAATTTATTGATTGTAGGATAGCTTCAACCTGTTGATGCTCTTATCAGGAAAGTCTGTTTGTGAAAGCTCGTAACTATAAATATTTTCTCTTACGGTTTCAAATCCTGTTAATTTTTTAAATCCTGAAAATCCTGATTCAGACAGGCGGATGGTTTGATTCAGTTGATGCTCTTATCCGGAAAAGGCTAATGCTGAAAGCCCGTATCTATAGATATTTTCTCTTCCGGTTTCACATCCTGCTAATTCTTAAATCCTGAAAATCCTGATTCAGACTATCTTTC
>JANPNY010000114.1:0-4519 GCA_031427745.1 Chitinophagaceae bacterium
AGCAGTATGAATTGGAAATGATGGATTACAACGAAAAGAAAGGTAAAAACCCAAGTGCAGAAAAACCAGGTAAGCCACCAGAAAAAATGTTGTTCATTCCTGCCAACAATAGCACCACAGGGGTTTTTCAATTGCTGTTCGACAACGAAGGCAGAGGACTAATGTTTGAAACCGAAGGCGATACCCTGGCACAGGCATTTAAAACCGACTACGGAAATTATAGTGATGGGTTCCGTAAGGCATTTCATCACGAAACCATTTCTTATTATCGAAGAACCGATAGGGAATATGTAGATATTGAAAGCCCTTGCCTTTCCGGCATGTTCACCGGAACACCAAAGCAGGTTTCAAGTCTTATCCCAAATGCAGAAAATGGTTTATTCAGCCGGTTCATTTTTTACTTCATGAACATTCAACCGGTATGGAAGAATGTATTTGCCATTACTTCTGATAATGGCCTGGATGATTATTTTGACCAGTTAGGAAATGATTTTTTTAGATTGTACCAAACATTGGCAAGCAATCCCGAAATACAATTTTGCTTTACGGCAGAACAACAGGAGCAATTCAATGCCTTCTTTGCACAAATACAAGCTACCTACCTCAGCTTGCAGGGGCTTAATTATATGGCCACCATCAGGCGTTTAGGCATTATTGCGTTTCGCTTTGCGATGATCCTTTCTGCTTTGCGAATTATGGAACATGGTGATTTACCGGAACGCATTATTTGCGAAGAGAGAGATTTTCAATCTACCCTTGAAATCATCAGGGTACTGGTGAAACATGCCAGCAAGGTATTTTCAGAACTGCCCGAAGATGCACCATTGCCAAAGCGTAAGAACCAAACAGAAAAGTTTTTGGATGCTTTACCGGCCAGCTTCAACCGGCAGGATTACCTTAAAATTGCCACCGCCATGTCCATTCCCGATAAAACAGCCGAGGGGTACATTACCATGTTCTCCAAAAAAGGGCTGATACATCGGGAGAAACAGGACCATTATCTGAATCTCAATACAAAGCCTGCCCCTCCGCAAGCCGGGGGAAGTCAGGATTTTAAGGAAACTAAGGAATAAGTATCCTTAGTTTCCTCAATTTCCTTAATATCTGCTATTACCACTTTAGGGTATCTTCTTTTCTTTTGTTATTGGTATATTTGTCAATAGCTGACAAGTCAGTAAACAAATATTTGGAGGCTTTTTACTTTTAGTATAAAGTCAATTCACTTTTTAAAAAAAGGCAAGACAGTGGCAAACCAATTTGGTGACCGGATAAGGCAACTCCGGGAGAAGCAAAACTTATTGTTAAGGCAAGTTGCCCCGCAGTTAGAGATGGATACTCCCATGCTTAGTAAAATAGAACGGGGTGAACGCACCGCCAAACGGGAGCAGGTAAAGTTGTTAAGCAAAATCTTCAATGTGCCGGAAGATGATTTGCTTTCATTGTGGTTAGCTGATAAAGTATATGATGTTGTCAAAGGAGAAGATATGGCTTTGAAAGCCCTATCAGCAACAGAAGATGAAGTAAAAAAAATAAAAGACAAACCAAAAAAGAATACGAAGTAATAACGATGAGTACCTACCCAATAAAAGATATTTCAACAACTGCTGACCGCCATAAGCTTTACAGTTTGATGTGCAATTCTGATGAATTGACTGATACCATCGCTTTTATTGAATCTCACAATGTTAAAGTCATTAATATAGGTAAGGATTTAGCCAATTACATGGATTCATTGGAAGATTATAAATACTTAAACATTGATGCCTACGATTTCACCAAAAAATTATTGGAAAGCAATAAAGTTAAAATACATGGTTTAGGTAACGATGTTATAGCTATTTACAACCTGGGTATTTTATTGGAACCGGCTCTTGAAATAAATGCTGTGCAATTGCTTAAAGAGTTTTCCAAATCTGCTGCCTTAGTAATTATTTGGGAAAATCAATCGGAGTTACCTGATAGATTAAACTGGTCCACGCAAAAACAAAATTTCTTTCTCGACTTTTCAGATACAACATTAAAAAAACTGCAATATGCAATATAAAGAGCTTATCCAATTTGAACCAATTACGACTGTCGTAAAATTAGTTAGTGCCGGTGAGCAATCAATAGCAGCGAATCTGGTAAAAACTTTTGTGTTTTCAAAAAAAATGCAGGAAGATTTAAGAGAAATAATAATCAAAAACTTGGTTACCGAACCAACTTATGAAACCAAGGGCATTCAGGTGGTCGGTAGTTATGGAACAGGTAAATCGCATTTAATGTCTTTGGTGTCAGCAATTGCTGAAAATGCAGATTTAGTAAAGCATATCCAAAATGAAGATTTAAAGAAAGTCTTTAAAGCTATCGCAGGTAAATATAAAGTGTTGCGTTTTGAAATAGGTACTGATAAGCCACTAAAGGATATTGTATTTGCTCAAATCGAACGTTTCTTAAATAAAGAAGGTGTTGATTTTAAATTTGACGATGATTCTCACTTCAGTTGGAAAGAACTTATTCAGAAGATGATGGCTGAGTTTGAGGCTAAATTCCCAAAGCAACATTTTCTTATAGTCATTGATGAGTTGCTTGAATACTTAAAAGGAAGAAAGCCTAATGAACTGCACAATGACTTAATGTTACTGCGGCAGTTAGGAGAAGCTTGTGACTATTCAAGATTCAAATTAATGTTTGGTGTGCAGGAATTATTATATCGTTCCCCTGAGTTCCAATTTCAGGCTGATATGCTGAATAAAATTGAAGATCGCTATGCTGATTTGATTATAACAAAAGAGGATGTATCCTATGTTGTTAAAGAAAGGTTGCTTAAAAAAGATATTCATCAAAAAGCCAAAATAAGAGAGCATCTTTTAAAATTTGCCCACCTGTTTGAAGGTATCAATACAAATCTAAATGAGTTCATTGATTTGTTTCCGGTACATCCCAACTATGTAAGCTACTTTGAAAAAATTAAGCATGGCAAAAGCCAGCGGGAAATTTTGAAAGTTCTTTCAGTAAAGTTTGGTGATATTTTAGAAAAAGAAGTGCCTTTAAATAATCCCGGCCTTGTAACGTATGATACCTACTGGCCAGACCTTGCAAGCAATCCTGCAATGCTTGCTATTCCTGATATTAGAATGGTGAGGGATAAAGTAGACATTATTTCCGGCAGAATTACCAATCATTTTACTGGCGCAAGATCTAATCGTAAGGAAATAGCACAAAGCATTGCACAGGCATTAGCCATTCGCATTTTATGTGATGACCTGGACAAACGAAACGGTGCAAGTACCCATAGTTTAAAAGAAGATTTGTGTGTTACTATTTCGGGTGTTGATGAGCCTGAATTGTTATTAGCTGCCATTGATAGTACTGCCAAGCAATTGGTAACAGCAACCGCAGGGCAATATGTAGATCAGGATACTGTAAGTGCAGATTTTTACATTAGAACAGAAGGCGGTATTAACATACCTCAATTGATAAGAGATTATGCTGATGAAGTGATAAAAAAAGATACCGACCAGGCAGACCAATACTATTTTGACTTCCTTCAATATGTATTGGAAATTCAACAAGACTCATACCGTTCCGGCTTTAAAATTTGGCAGCATTCATTAGAATGGCTTGACAAAAAAAGTTTCCGTTTGGGTTATATCTTTTTTGGCAACCCAAATGAAAGAAGTACCACAGAACCCATACAGCAATACTATATTTTCTTCTGCCCTTTGTTTAATTCCATCAATAGAAATGATGAAGCAGATGAAGTATATTTTGATGTAGCTGGCTTATCTGATGAATTTAAAGATACAATTTGCCTTTACGGTGCAGCCAAAGCTAAACATGCTTCTGCACCTACCAATCAAAAGCAATTATTCAGCAGTCAGATTGCAGAGTACCAACGCAAAGCGATTGGCATGTTTGATAAAGAGTATGCCGACAAAACAAAAGTAATATACAAGGGGGATAGCAAATCCCTTAAATCATACCCATTGCCAGGTGAAGGTTCTACCAAAGAAATGATTTTTCGCAGTGTAGCGGCAAAAGTGTTGAATAAAACATTCAATGATAAGTACCCACACTATCCGGCATTTATTGATTTATTGCAACCATTAAGCAAAGAAAATTTTGATGGCCGTATTAAGGCGGCATTGAAAAAGATTACAGCTACTTCACAACCTAATCGTGATGGCGAAGCCATTTTAAGTGGCTTGGGTTTATGGAGCGGACAGACCATTGTAAGCGATAATAGTAAGTATGCTGAAAGCATTAAAAAGAAGTTGAAGGAAGCTGGTACTGGAGCCGTACTAAACAGATCAGATATTATTTGGGCACATTATGCACCTGCAAACCTGTGGTACTCCGTAGATTTTAATATAGACTATCAATTAGAGTTTATTGTATTGGCTGCTCTATCATACAAAGGCGATATTGAAATCAACTGGTCCGGCAGTAAGAATCTCTCAGCAACAAACATTGAATCTGTATTAACGCTTTCAGAAGAAGACTTCTTTACCTTCCAGCATGTAAAACAGCCACAAGG
>JANPNY010000115.1:0-3528 GCA_031427745.1 Chitinophagaceae bacterium
GTAGTGGTAGACAGGCTGGCGGTTACAGATGATATGAAACTGAGGTTGAGCCAGAGTGTGCAAAAAACATTGCAGGTAGGAAAGGGGTTGATGTTTGTAGCCCCCCTGCCCCCCGAAGGGGGGTTTCTGGAGCCTGTTAAAAATGAAGACGCTGCTGGAAAATCGGGAGCGGAATCTCCCGATACAAAAAGCAAACAAAAAAAAACAGGCAGTAAATCCCCCAATAACGAAAACAGTTCTGAAACATTTGGATCCCAGATCCCCCCTTTGGGGGGTGGGGGGGCTTTATACAGCAAGCAACTCATGTGCATAGATACGGGCATCAGTTACGAAGAACCTTCGCCCAATGCATTCTCTTTCAACAGTCCTTATGGCGCCTGCCCTTTATGTAAGGGAATGGGTAATGTGTACAGCATTGATATGGAAACGGTGGTTACTGATAAAACAAAAAGTGTTAAAGAAGGCGGTATTGTTCCGCTGGGTGAAGAAAGAAATGCCAGTGTTTTTCAACAGGTGATATTATTTGCCAGAAAGAATAAAATAAATTTAGACAAACCATTAAAAGATTTGCCGGAGGCACAGCTGGATTTACTGTTATACGGCGATCAGCAAATAAGTGCTGGCTTAGAAATGGACCTGAATGACGATACCATTCCACTCGAGTTCACCGGCAGTTACGAGGGCATTATCCCTATGCTGAAAAGATGGTTTATTTCGCCGCAAAGCACGGAAGTTTTAAAGGAGTGGGTGGAGAAATTTATGGTATTAAAAACCTGTGATTCCTGCAAAGGTACCCGGCTAAAAAAAGAGAGCCTCTGGTTTAAAGTGGCTGAACACAATATTGCCGAACTGAGCGATATGAACCTGGATAAACTGGCGGTTTGGTTTGAGGGAATTGAGCAAAGAATCAGCAGTAAACAAAACGCAATTGCCAAAGATGTGTTGAAAGAAATAAGGGAGCGGCTGCAGTTTTTGCTGGATGTGGGTTTAACCTATCTTACCGTTAACCGATCTTCTAAAACGCTTAGTGGTGGCGAATCGCAGCGGATACGGCTGGCTACTCAAATTGGATCTCAACTGCAGGGCATCACCTATATTTTAGATGAACCAAGTATTGGTTTGCACCAGCGGGATAACCAGCGGCTGATTGGAGCCCTTAAAAATTTACGGGATATTGGCAACAGCGTATTAGTGGTAGAACATGACAAAGATATTATGCTGGCAAGTGATTATTTGGTAGATATTGGTCCCAAAGCTGGCAAACATGGAGGCGAAATTGTGGCGATGGGCACACCCGAAGAAGTACTGGCATCCAACTCAGATACAGCACAATATTTAAGTGGTGTAAAAAAGATTGAAATACCCAAAGAAAGGAGAAAAGGAAACGGCAAGTCTATCGACGTGGCGGGTGCAAAAGGAAACAATTTAAAGAATGTATCGGTTAAATTTCCGTTGGGGAAACTGATAGTAGTTACCGGTGTAAGTGGCAGCGGAAAATCAACCCTGGTTAATGAAACATTATACCCGTTGCTGAGCAAATTTTGCTACAATTCCAAAGCCAATGCGCTGGAATATAAAAGTATTAAAGGGCTAGAACTGATTGATAAAGTAATTGAAATAGACCAGAGTCCCATTGGACGAACCCCAAGGAGCAATCCTGCTACTTACTGTGGATTTTTTACGGACATCAGAACCTTGTATGCGATGGTGCCTGAAGCAAAAATTCGTGGTTATACCGCAGGTCGTTTTTCCTTTAATGTAAAGAGCGGCCGCTGCGAAGTTTGTGAGGGCGGCGGCATGCGGGTGATTGAAATGAATTTTCTTCCGGATGTATATGTGCATTGCGAAAAATGCAATGGCAAACGCTACAACAGGGAAACCCTTGAAATCCGCTACAAAGGAAAATCCATCAGTGATGTACTGGACATGACGGTGGATGAAGCGGTGGAATTTTTTCAGGCAGTGCCTTATATTTATCGTAAAATAAAAGTGTTGCGGGAGGTGGGGCTTGGCTACATCACCCTTGGGCAAAGTGCTGTAACGCTTAGTGGTGGAGAAGCACAGCGGGTGAAACTATCTACCGAACTGGGTAAAAAAGATACCGGCAAAACATTTTATATTTTAGATGAACCCACTACCGGTTTGCATTTCCAGGATATTCAGCACCTGCTGGAAGTAATTAATAAACTGGTAGACAGGGGCAATTCTGTTTTGGTGATTGAACACAATATGGATGTGATAAAAGTAGCCGATCATGTAATTGATATTGGCCCCGAAGGTGGCGATGGTGGCGGTTTGGTTTTATATGAAGGCATACCCGAAGGATTGGTAAAAGTAAAAGAAAGCTTTACCGGAAAATTTTTAAAAGCGGAATTAAATTAATAGGTTAATAAACTTAAACCGCAATCCTTTGGCCGGCCTCATAAAAAAGACGTTAAGAAAATTTGAAGGTGTGGCGTTAAGAAATGAAATTGAAGTTACAGATGCCTGGCTTTGCAAAATACCTGTAAGTTGTTCCCAAGGCGAGGCATATTCCGAAGATTGAGCTAATTTCATTTTAGCCATACATTCAAATTTTTTTGCCCCTGTTGGTCTTCCTCTTTTGATTATGAAAGAACAAAGCTATCCCGGTAGGCCGCTGTTGTGTCTTTTGACCAACAGCCGAAGCCAGGCTTTTAAAAGATGGCAGTATTTATGAGGGAGTTTTTTTTAGAGCTAAGTGTAAGCTGGACATACCCTCTGCCGTTGGTCAAAAGACCCAACGGCGGCTCACGGGGTATGTAGGGGATTGTGGGGGAAGGCCACCAAGTGCAAAAAGTAAGCAGAGATTAACTTAATAGGATAAAAGCTTTGCGAACAAAATACCTAATCCTATAATTGAAAGAAAACCTGCTTCTGACGGGATTATCTATGCATCTTTGCCCACCAATTAAACAGATGCCAACATCGCTGTACAAAGACGCTAAAAAAACATTAAAGCTATCACTCCCCATTATTTTTGGAGAGCTGGCACAAATGGCCCTGCACATAATAGATACGGCCATGGCAGGCGCTTTGGGCTACAAGCAACTGGCAGCGGCGGCATTAGTGCTGGGTGCATTAACCATTCCTTTTGTAATTGGTATCGGCATGACTATCTCGGTTTCACAACTGGTATCCATGCATCATGGGCGGCAGGATGAAGAGCAGGTATCTCATTATTTTTACAATGGTTTTTGGGTTTGCGCCATTACCGCCGCCTGCATATCCATCACGCTGGTATTAGGTAAAAATATTCTATTTCATTTAGGGCAAGATGCAGAGGTTGCACAGTTGGCGGTACCCTTTATGGAACTAATGGGCTGGAGCGTAATACCCATGTTGCTTTTTATGGCGCTTAAGCAATTTACAGATGGCTTGCAACACACCAAAACCGCCATGCTGATCACGATAGTGGCCATGCCGCTCAATGTATTCATTAACTGGTTATTGATTTTTGGCAACTGGGGCTTCCCCCGGCTGGAACTGGTAGGCGCAGGCTGGGGAACA
>JANPNY010000116.1:0-2810 GCA_031427745.1 Chitinophagaceae bacterium
AATGGTTGATGGCTGGCAACTATCCATGATTTGTGCCTTGCCAATTACACAGCCAATCGGCATACCGCTACCCATTGATTTTGCCCAGGTAGAAATATCCGGCGTTACGCCAAAATGCTCATAAGCAGCCCATTTGCCGGTACGGCCAAAACCACTTTGTACCTCATCCAGAATCAGCATGATACCGTATGCATCACAAATTTCTCTTAAGCCTTGCAGGTATTTTGCCGGCACTACATTAAAGCCACCTTCGCCCTGCACCGGCTCTATAATAATGGCGGCTACAGCCGTTTGCGGCACATTGGTATGAAAAAAATTTTCCAATTCTCTCAAGTGCATATCAGCAAAATCATCTTCACTCATGCCATTGCCATAGCGGTAGGTATCCGGAAAAGGCAGGCGGTAAACTTCCGGTGCAAATGGGCCACAACCCAGCTTGTATCCTACTTTGGAAGTTAATGTCATCGACATCATAGTGCGTCCATGAAAAGCACCATCATAACAAATAATAGCTTGCCTGCCGGTTGCTTGCCGGGCTATCTTAATGGCATTCTCCACACTCTCCGCACCTGAATTAGTCAACATTACTTTTGTATGCTCCCCATGCGGAAAAAGAGTTGCCAGTTTTTCTGACAGCTGCATGTACAGTTCATACGATGCCACATTAAAACTGCAATGGATTAATTTGGCAGCCTGCTCTGCAATAGCTTTTACCACCGGCGGCGGACAATGACCAGCATTTACCACACCAATGCCACCTGCAAAATCTATCATCTCTTTTCCATCAGCATCGGTAATTATGCTGCCAGTTGCGCTTGCGGCTGTAGATGGATTAAAAATGCCAATGGCATTAGGAACAAATTGTTTTCTGCGGTCGAGTATTTTTTGCGAATTGGTCATGGGCAATGGTGAATGGTCAATGGTCAATGGTGAATATTTTATAGTGAATATTTAATTTTAAATGGGTTTGGTCAATTGTCGATTAGAGTAATGAAATTATATGTAACTAAGTATTTATCATTCACCATTGACCATTCACCATTCACCACTTTATCTCGACGCTACAATTGTTTTTGCGTTTACAAATTCTAGAATTCCCTGCCGGCCAAGCTCCCTGCCATAGCCCGATTTTTTAATGCCCCCAAATGGAAGCCTTGGATCACTTTTTACCAGCGAGTTGATGAATACCGCACCAGTATTGATCTGCCGGGCAATGGCTATGCCTTTATCCATGTCTGCCGTCCAAACACTGCCACCCAATCCGTAAGGTGAATCATTGCCTATGGCAATAGCTTCGGCTTCATCATTGGCAATAATAACGGCGGCCAATGGCCCAAATGTTTCTTCGTCAAAAGCTGACATTCCTTTGCTAACATTTACCAGTAAGGATGGAGAAAAATTACAACCATCTACAGCCCCACCAAAATTTAACGATGCTCCTTTGTTCACAGATTGCTGTAATTGCTTTTGGAGATTGGCAGCCAAATCAAGTCTTGCCAAAGGCCCTGTTGTAATAGCAGGATTGTATGGATCGCCCTGTTTGAAGTTGGGTAAAATAGAATAAACTTCCTGCAAAAAATCATCCACTGCATCTTTCAATACAATGAATCTTTTAGAGCCAATACAAGATTGGCCTGCATTCAGCATTCTTGATTGCAAAGCCACGGTGGCAGCTTTTTTCATATCTGCATCCGGCAATACAATCAGGGCATCACTGCCGCCCAATTCCAATAGCGATTTTTTAATGTTTTTTCCAGCAAGCATGGCAACAGCACTGCCTGCTCTTTCGCTACCGGTTAATGTTACTGCCTGCACAATGGATGTTTCCAGCAATTTTTCTACTGCCGGTGTATCAATAATAAGCGTTTGGAAAACGCCCACCGGTGCGCCGGCTTCTATCATTATTTGCTCAATAATTTTGGCGCAGCCACATACATTGGGCGCATGTTTCAGCAGTGTTACATTGCCTGCCATCAGCGTAGGTGCTGCATAGCGGAATACCTGCCAGAAAGGAAAATTCCAGGGCATGATGGCTAATACCGCCCCAATAGGTTCATAGCTTACAAAACTTTTTTCATAACCTGCATCCAATATTTCATCCTGCAAAAAATGCTGCGAATGAGTGGCATAATATTCACAAACTGTTGCACATTTTTCCACTTCTGCCTTCGCTTCGCCAATCACTTTTCCCATTTCATTGGTGATGAGTTCGGCTAGCTTGCTGCTATCATTTTTTAAAATAGCGGCAGCTTTTGTAAACACCAAAGCTCGCTGTTCAAAACTCATATTTTTCCAAACCACAAAAGCAGATTCGGCAGCAGACAAACATTTATTTATGGCTGCATCATCCATTAACGGATGTTCTGCAATTACTTCCTGGGTATATGGAAAAATGGATTGAAATATCATTTGGCTTTCGTTTTTTCTAATAAAATATTTGCTGCAATTTGTTGTGCAGCCATTCGGCCGGTTTCTGCTGCACCATTCATAAAGCCCTGAAATTGGGCGCTTACATGCTCACCGGCAAAATAAATATTACCCACCGGCACAGCCTCCCAGCCAACAATACTGCTGTATTGTCCTTTTTTAAAAGAGGTATACCCTGCCTTTGAATAGGGGTGTTTTGCCCAGCAAAATCTAATGTGTTTTCCAGTAAACATTTGATTGCTACCAGCATAAATTTTAGCTACTGCGGTTGCAAATTCCTCTACCAATTTTTCTGACTTTTCTGAAAAGATTTTATCCGAAAAACTGCCCCCTCCAAATACCGTAAAACTTGCTACAGCCTCCGATTGCATATGTGTACTATC
>JANPNY010000117.1:0-7797 GCA_031427745.1 Chitinophagaceae bacterium
CCGGTGAAGCCGGTCTCCGACACGGAACTCGTTCTCGAAGGCACCGGCTGGCTGCTGGGCGAGACCGTGCAGGTCGTGCAACATGATGGCAGGGAACACCTGCGCTATTCCGGTTACGAACTCCAGTTGTTAGCACGGCCTTAGGGAAGGCTGAATAAATTCCCTCTCCCAGAGGGAGCAAAAAATTTTCGCTTTGTGGTGCCGACATCCTCGCATGCACCGATCCCAAGCAAACCAGACGAGTCTTGCACAACGACAGGGCAAGCATCTGCAACATCAGCCCGTAATAAACGGCTTCATTGCGACGACCGGGCACATAGCGAAGCAACCTCTTAATCAGTCGATTCAGTTTGTTATCAACGATTGCTCAGCCCTCCCGCCCCTCGCTGATTCGTTTTGGAATGGCCGGTAACGAAAAACCGGGATTGATAATGGGAGATACCTACGTGGATGTTTCTTCTTTTGTAAATGATTATAACGAAGCATTTTTTGAGAATCAAGGCTTAAAAAAATTAACGGAGTTTATAAAAACAAATCCTGCATTACCGATTATAAGCAAAGACGTTCGTTTAGGCTCACCGGTGGCAAGGCCTTCCAAAATTGTTTGCATTGGGCTAAATTACAAGGATCATGCAAAGGAAACAGGTGCAGCAACTCCTGCGGAACCAATACTTTTTTTAAAATCTACTACGGCACTTACCGGGCCAAATGACTTTATTATCATACCAAAAAATTCACAAAAAACAGATTGGGAAGTAGAGCTGGCTGTAGTTATTGGCAGCAAGGCATCTTATGTTGAAGAGGAAGATGCAATGAATTATGTTGCCGGTTATTGCCTGCACAATGATGTAAGTGAAAGGGCGTTTCAACTCGAAATGGGTGGCACCTGGGATAAAGGAAAAGGCTGTGATAGTTTTGCGCCTATTGGTCCTTACCTGGCTACCCCGGATGAAATAGTAGATATTGATAACTGCCGGCTTTGGCTTAATGTTAATGGACAATTAATGCAGGATGGTAATACCTCCAACCTCATCTTCAATATTCCTCACCTCATTTCCTATGTAAGCCAGTTTATGACGCTTATTCCAGGCGATATTATTTCCACAGGTACACCGGCGGGCGTTGGCCTTGGTATGAAACCCCCGGTGTATCTAAAGCCTGGCGATGTAGTTGAATTGGGCATTGATGGCCTTGGTAAATCCACACAACATGTTATAGCTTATAAATAGAAATTAAAACAACTACTGCCGAATGAAAAAAACGAATTTACTGCCTTCAATTTTGGTGACCAGCCTGTTTTTTTTATGGGCGCTTACATCCAATCTGATTCCCACCTTAATACCACATTTAAAAAAGGCCTGCAGGTTAACAGATTTCCAGTCTGCCTTTATTGATTCAGCTTACTGGATTGCCTATTTTATTATTGCTATACCTGCAGGGCTTGTTATGAAAAAATTTGGATATAAAAAAGCCATTATTATTGGTTTGATAATTGCCGCTGTAGGTACTTTCCTTTTTTATCCAGCCGCAGAACAAAGGACTTTCACATTTTTTCTCGCTGCGTTGTTTATTGTAGCAAGCGGAATGACATTTTTAGAAACTGCCGCTAATCCCTACATGACTATTTTAGGTGATCCGGAAACTGCCTCTCAAAGATTAAATTTTGCTCAGGCATTCAATGGACTGGGCGCTTTTATAGCAGCCTTTTTTTTAAGTAAAGTTATCCTGAGCGGTAAAGAAATAAGTGATGCCACTTTGGCTAAACTTAGCCTTTCGGAAGCCAATGTATTGCTTACCCTTGAAGCCAAAAGTGTGCAACTTCCCTATATTGTCATCGGGATAGTATTGCTACTGGTAGCCGTTGTATTTATGCTTACCCGTTTTCCAGAAGAGCAACAAAAAATGGAAGTAGATGTACACTCTGCCGGCCCATTCAATCTTTTTCGGCATAAACATTTGTTGATGGGGATTGTTGCTCAGTTTTTTTATGTAGGTGCACAGGTTTGCATATCCAGCTTTTTTATTAGATATTGCAAATATGCCGCCGGATTGGCAGAATTGGAAGCTGCCAGTTACCTTGGTTTGTTGCTGCTAGGGTTTATGGTAGGCCGGTATGTAGGTACTTTTGTAATGCAATATATACAGCCGGCTCTGCTATTGGCACTTTACAGCATTGTTAATATTGTTTTATTGTCTGTCATCGTTTTTGTAGGAGGGAAAATTTCCATTTTTGCACTTATTGGGGTTGAGTTTTTTATGTCTATCATGTACCCAACAATTTTTTCCCTTGCAATTAAGGGGCTTGCAGAAAATACAAAAATGGCCTCTTCTTATCTGGTGATGGCTATTGTGGGCGGGGCTATATTTCCTGTAATAATGGGTAAAGTCTCTGATGTAACCAATATCCAAATTGCTTATTTGGTGCCTGCAGCTTGCTTCCTTGTAGTGTTATATTTTTCAGTAAAAGTTAAAAGCGTAAATGAACCATCTAAGGCGATATTGTCTGCTACTTGATTTAGTAGATAATGAACAGTTGATAAAAGAATACGAAGCTTATCATGTGGCTGTTTGGCCCGAAATAAGCGAAAGCATTAAAAGTGCAGGTATTACCAATATGGAAATTTACCGCTTAGGCAACAGGCTATCTATGGTGATGGAAGTGGATGATACCTTTTCTTTTGAAAAAAAATCCTTGATGGATGCTACAAACCCTTTTGTACAACAATGGGAAGAATTGATGTGGAAATTTCAACAGCCACTACCTACTGCAAAAGAAGGTGAGAAATGGATGTTGATGCAAAAAATATTTGACCTCAATAAATAATCACGGCATGTTTACAATTGATGCACATCAGCATTTCTGGAAATACCATGTTGCAAAACATGGCTGGATTGATGATGCAATGACAGTGATTCGTACAAACTTTCTTCCGGCAGATTTGGAGCCTGTTTTATTACAGCATCATATAGATGGATGCATTGCAGTACAGGCAGATCAAACAAACGATGAAACCAATTTTTTACTACAACTGGCAGCAGAAAATAATTTTATAAAAGGCATTGTAGGTTGGGTTGATTTAAGAGCAGCTGATATTGACGAACAATTACAATACTACAAACAATTTAATGCTGTAAAGGGTTTCCGGCATGTATTGCAGGGAGAAGATCCGGCATTTATGCTACAACCAGCTTTCCTTAATGGCATTGCTGCGTTACAGCAATACCAGTTTACATATGATGTACTCGTGTTTCCAAAACATTTAAAAGCAGTACTGGAATTGGTAAAAAAATTCCCCGACCAGTTATTTGTAATTGACCATATTGCCAAGCCAACTATTAAAGCCGGTTTAATGGATGATTGGAAAAAAGATATCGAACTACTGGCATCATTCAACAATGTATTTTGTAAGATAAGCGGCATGGTTACCGAAGCAGACTATCAACATTGGAAGCAGGCAGATTTTACGCCTTACCTCGATGTGGTGGTAAATGCATTTGGTTCCAAAAGAATTATGTACGGCAGCGATTGGCCAGTATGTTTAGTAGCGGCATCCTATCAAGAAATGTTGGCAATAGTTAAGGAATATTTCGCTTCGTTTTCTTTAACGGAACAGCAGGATTTTTTTGGAAATAATGCAGTTGAATTTTATCAGCTTTAAAACAATTAATATGCCTGTAAACACATCAGCAATCGCTTATACAAATAAACTGCAACTACCTCCCGTTATTTTTGGCACTACTGGACTGGGCAATTTGTACGAAGCCACTCCATTTGAAACCAAGTTGGAAATAATCAGGCAATCCGTAATGAATGCACCCGGTACGCCCATGTTTGATACTGCCGGAAAGTATGGTGCCGGTCTTGCTTTGGAGGTATTGGGTAAATGTTTAAAGTTGTTGAATATCCCAACAACTGGTGTAATCATCAGCAATAAATTAGGCTGGTATCAAACAGCATTAAAAACAGCAGAGCCTACTTTTGAAAAAGGCATTTGGCGGGATTTAAAAAATGATGCTGTACAAAAAATAAGTTACAAAGGCATATTGGAATGTTTTGAACAAGGCAATGAGTTGCTGGGAGATTATTCTTCTCAAATGGCATCCATACATGATCCTGATGAATATTTGGCAGCTGCTACCGATGCCAATGATGATGCAAAACGTTACAATGATATCCTGGAAGCTTATAAAGCATTACAAGAATTAAAAGCGCAGGGAAAGGTGGAGTCGATTGGAGTTGGCGCAAAAAACTGGCGTTCAATAGAACGCATTTCGAGAGATATTAAATTGGATTGGGTAATGATTGCCAACAGTCTTTCTGTAAAATCTCATCCAAAAGAATTACTGGATTTTGTAAAAGAACTGGATAAAAGCGGCACCGTAATTATTAACTCTGCTGTATTTAATGGCGGCTTTTTAGTAGGCAGGGATTATTACAATTATGTGTTGGTAGATGCTGCAACAGCGGAAGGAAAGGCCCTGTATAAATGGAGAGAAGATTTTTTTGCATTGTGTGCATCCTTTGCCGTGCAACCGGCCGAGGCCTGTTTTAATTTTGGATTTAATATTGCCGGCGTTAGTAGTGTAGCATTAAGCACCAGCCATCCGGAAAAAGTAAAAACAAATATTGAGATGGCAACCAAACAAATGCCTGCCGGTTTTTGGGATGCAATGGTGAGCAAAGGATTATTGGATAACATCAATTTTTTTAAGAAATAAATTGAATGAAATCGTTAAGCTGCATACAACCAGGTTCATTTGAATATAAGGAGACAGCAATGCCCGTTGTAGCCCAAGGAAAGACCTTACTTAAAATAAACCGCATTGGCATTTGTGGTACCGATCTTCATGCCTTTGAAGGCACACAGCCATTCTTTAATTACCCAAGAATACTAGGGCACGAAATTGCGGCAACCATTACCTCCACAGCTGGAGCAGGATTCACAAACGGAGAATCTGTAACCATCATCCCCTATTTTAATTGCGACACTTGTATTGCCTGCAGGATGGGTAAGCCAAACTGTTGTGAAGCGATGCAGGTATGTGGCGTGCATACAGATGGTGGCATGCGGGAATATTTATCCGTACCCGATTATTCATTGGTACATGGCAATGGGTTGAGTTTTGATGCATTGGCATTAGTAGAGCCTTTAGCAATTGGAGCACATGGTATTAAAAGAGCAGCAATAACCATCGGTGAATTTGTACTGGTAGTTGGTGCAGGTCCAATCGGTTTGGGCACCCTTGAATTTGCACGGATAGCCGGCGCAAAAGTTATTGCGATGGATATAAATGAACACCGGCTAAACTTCTGCAAAACCCAATTAAAAATTGATTTCACTGTAAACCCTGCTACTGAAAATGTTTTCGAAAAACTCAAAGAAATTACCAACAATGATATGCCCACCGTTATCGTTGATGCCACAGGAAACCTGGCAGCAATCAATACTTCATTTCAATACCTTGCGCATGGTGGCAGGTATGTTTTGGTAGGGCTGCAAAAAGGCGATATTAGTTTTAATCACCCTGAATTTCATAAAAGAGAAGCCACTTTAATGAGCAGCCGCAATGCAACGAGGGAAGATTTTGACTTTGTGATTGACTGTATGAAGAAAGGCTTGGTAAACCCAAACAATTATATCACTCACCGGGTAAAGTTTGACGAGGTAAAAGATGATTTTGAAAGTTGGCTTAATCCCTCGAATGGGGTTATTAAGGCAATGGTTGAATTTTAATACAGGAAAAAATAATGTCTTTACGAGCTACAAATGCCCACTATCAGCTGAACTAAACATAAAAATCAATCGGTATTACCCGTTTGTCATGTTGAGTAGGGCACAAAAAAATAGTCCTTCCGTAGAAACGGAAGGACATAAACGATTGCTTGCCATATGAAAATCTTAAATATTTTTTTTTATCCTGTTCACTTTAAACAAACTAAACCTTAGATTTGCCCTCTAAAGACGATTGCTTGTTTTTTTTACTCAATTCCTAAATGCCCATCTTGCTGATACAAAAGTAAGGTGGGCATTTGTATGTTAATGATCAACTTTAGGTTCTTTTCATGATGGTTAAAGCATTGATTATTTCTACAATGCCCATTGTATCTACATTACAGCAAAAAAGTTTAATGATTGCCACTTACATTTTACGGTGTAAAAATGATAAATGAAATCGTTAGTAATTTTATCATAATGGAGAAAATTATTGATTAATGCCGATGAAAAGGCCAGTGCAAGTCAGCAAACACCAAACGATCTCATTAAAATAAACAGGTTAAAACTTTTTTTATACCTATAAATGGGCGGGAGCTCAGCCTTTATTAAACTCCTTGTGGTTAACTTGCCATAACATAATTGATTAAGAATTTCTAAGTTCGAACGCTAAAATTTCCACGACATGAATATTTCAATGCAAGCAAAAACGGCTATTATATGCGGCAGCACCCAGGGTATTGGCCTCGCTGCTGCAATAGAATTGGCGAAACTCGGTGCCACCTGCATCTTGATGGCAAGAAACGAATCATCGTTACTGCAAGCAATTGAACAATTACCTGCTTCTTATAATCAGCAACATCAGTACCTGGTGGCCGATTTTAATAACCCCGACGAAGTAAAATCGGTTGCTGAATCATTTGTAGCGAATAATCCGGTTCATATTTTAGTTAATAATTCCGGCGGCCCGGCAGGCGGACCAATTGTAGATGCAACAGAAGAAGATTTTATTCAAACTTTCAACAGGCACCTCATCTGCAACCACATTCTAACGAAAGCTGTACTTCCATCCATGAAGGAGGCCAACTTTGGACGAATTATCAATATTATTTCTACCTCTGTAAAAATCCCATTACCCAACCTCGGCGTTTCCAATACCATCAGGGGCGCTGTAGCAAGCTGGGCCAAAACAATGGCCAATGAACTGGGTCGGTTTAACATCACCGTAAACAATGTGTTGCCTGGTTTTACAGATACACAACGATTACATGCCATTATTGAAATCAATGCTGCTAAAAACAATAAAACCATCGCCGAAGTCCGGGCAGAAATGATGCAGGAGATTCCGGTAAAACGCTTCGGCACTGCTGCTGAAATAGCCAATGTGATTGCTTTTCTTGCCTCACCGGCAGCATCGTATGTTAACGGCACCAGCATTCCGGTTGATGGCGGCAGAACAGGCTCTATTTAATTTTCTTATGCCTGGCTTTTCCATATTTAGTCTCACAAAACAAACAATACCGGCTGCAAATGCATTATTAGAGGAAATAGTCAGTATCGGCAAAACAGGTTGTAATAATTACAACCATTAATATTAAATGATCAACAAAAATGAATTCGAAAATACAATAGAATACGCCCTGCAATTAGACGAACAGGATGTTTTAAAAAACTTCCGGGAGCAATTTTACATCCCCATCATTAATGAACATGAATCTGTTTATTTTAATGGCAACTCATTAGGGCTTCAGCCAAAGGTTACACAGGAATATATACTGGATAAACTGGAAGATTGGGCCAACCTGGGTGTTGAAGGTCATTTTCATGGAAGACAACCCTGGTATACATATCACGAGTTGTTTCCGCCTTTGCTATCGCCTATTGTGGGTGCTTTGCCCGATGAAATTGTGGTGATGAATGAGTTAACGGTTAACCTGCATTTAATGATGACAACTTTCTACAGGCCAACCACACAACGCTATAAAATTATTTGCGAAGCCAAGGCATTCCCCTCCGATCAGTATGCATTTGAATCGCAGGTGTTGATACATGGCTTAAATCCGGATGATGCAATCGTTGAAGT
>JANPNY010000118.1:0-3925 GCA_031427745.1 Chitinophagaceae bacterium
GAAGAAAATGATGCTGAGTTCAAGCAGTTATCAAAACTATCAGAATGCCGATTATTTTAAATACCAGTATCAATATGTAAGAAACAGCCTTCAGATTAATCAGGGCCCCAGAATAAATATTAATGATACTATTGGCGATCCTGTATTTAGCGATATTGGCTTTTTTTCCGGCATTTCTGAAACTGATTGGAGTTGGTGTCCATTGGTTACAGACTTTGATAATGATGGATTTCGTGATATAGTAGTTACAAATGGATTTCCGAAAGACATTACAGACCATGATTTCATTAGTTTCCGTCAGCAGTCCTCAAATATTGCTACTAAACAATATACATTGCAACAAGTTCCCCAGGTTAAGTTACATAACTACGGGTTTCAAAATAATGGAGATTTAACCTTTAATAACGTAACAGATAAATGGGGTTTAACTACAGCTACCTTTTCAAATGGAGCGGCTTATGCTGACCTGGATAACGATGGCGATATGGATATGATTGTTAACAATATTAATGACGAGGCTTCTGTTTATGAGAATACGCTGATGGATTCAAAACCAAAGGATAAGCATTATTTGACAGTAAAACTAACTGGTGATTCTTTAAACAAAAACGGGTTAGGTGCCTGGATAGAAGTAGACTATGGAGGAGGTAAGCAACAGGTTTATGAAGAGACTCCATATCGGGGATATTTATCTTCAATACAAATGGACGCCCATTTTGGCTTGGGTAATTATACTGCCGTAGATTCTATAGTTGTTAAATGGCCCGGAGGGAATAAACAAGTACTGAAAAATGTAACGGTAGATCAAATGATTAAAATAGACATAAAAAATGCAAAAGATACCTATTCATGGTCTCAACCCATACTTGCACAAAACAATTTATTTAGAGAAATAACTGACAGCCTTGGTATTCATTACGTACACCAGCAAAATGACTTTGTTGATTTTAATATTCAAAAATTATTACCGCACAAGTTTTCTGAATACGGGCCGGCTTTAGCTGCTGGTGATTTAAACGGTGATGGACTCGATGATATCATTGTGGGAGGAAATTCTTTATATGGAGCTACCGTTTTATTGCAAAAGGGTAATGATGGCACTTTTTTACAAAAAGAATTGATGCCACCAGTTGCGGGCAAAGCAATGCCTTCGCAGGATATGGGAATAACCTTATTTGATGCTGATGGAGACGGCGATCTGGATATTTACGTGTCTGGTGGCGGCTATGAAAGTAAACCAAATAGTGAAGCGTATCAGGATAAGATTTACATCAATGATGGCAAAGGAAATTTTGCCCTCGATTTAAATGCGCTTCCTAAAAACTTTACCAGTAAATCCTGTGTTAGAGCAATAGATTACGATAAGGATGGCGATTTTGATCTTTTTATTGCTGGAAGGGTAGAACCTTGGTCGTACCCCAAACCAGTTTCTAGTTATATCTATAGGAATGATTCCAAAGATGGCCACATCAAATTTACAGATGTAACAAGCCAGGTAGCCAACAATTTAAATAACATAGGTTTGGTTTGCGATGCCGTATTTACTGATTTTGATAATGATGGCTGGCCCGATCTTGTGCTTGCCGGCGAATGGATGCCGGTCACTTTTCTGAAAAATGAAAAAGGTATTTTTAAAAATGTAACCCCTAACTCAGGGATTGCTAATCAAATTGGCTGGTGGAATAGCATTGCAGCAGGTGATTTTGATAATGATGGTGATATTGATTATATAATTGGAAATCTGGGGCAGAATTCTTTTTATAAAGCAACAGATAAATACCCGGTTTCAATTTATGCCAAAGACTTTGATAATAACGGAAGCTACGACGCATTTCCTTCTTTGTACCTTCCGGCAAGCCAGCAGGACCAGACCAAAAAAGAATTTCCAGCACAAACAAGAGATGATATTATAAAGCAGATGATCGGGATGCGTTCAAAATTTCAGAATTATACATCGTATGCTACTGCCACAATGGATCAAATCTTTACTCCCGAGCAATTAAAAGGGGCTTTGATTTTAAAAGCAAATAATTTTAATTCAAGTTATATCCGAAATGATGGTAATGGAAAATTTACTTTAACCCCATTGCCAGTAGCTGCACAACTTTCCGTAATTAATGGGATGACGGTAGACGACTTTGATGGCGATGGTAACCTTGATGTAGTAATTAATGGCAATGATTATGGAACAGATGTTTCCGTTGGCCGTTATGATGCTTTTAATGGCCTGTTGATGAAAGGTGATGGGAAGGGTAATTTTGCCGCACAATCAATTCTTCAGAGTGGTATATTTATTCCTGGCAATGGAAAAGCGTTGGTAAAACTTAGGAGTGCAAAAGGGAATTATTTGCTTGCTGCAGGACAAAATCGTGGGCCTTTAAAGATTTTTGAACTTAAAAGGCATGTTAAGTTTATTTCTTTGCACCCAGATGATATTAGCGCAGAAATAAAATATAACAACGGTAAAATTCAGAAGAGTGAATTTTATTATGGTTCATCATTTCTTTCTCAGTCTGGAAGATTTGTAAATGTAGATTCTGCAATTATGTCAATAAAAATAACAAATAATAAAAGTGAAGCAAGGTTGATAAATACAAAACCTGAATAGTTACTTTGAAAAATAAATCCAATAAAATGCGAATCATTTTTACTGCTCTTATATTGTGCGCAATTTTTTTCTCAGCTTGAAATAGCAGCATTAATAGTTTCGAAAATAATCTTGGTGTAAAGCCAAGTTCTCTTGCAACAATTGATACGCCTAATTATACCACCATTCAATGTGAAGATACAGTCAAAACTTTGGGACGGTTAATGAAGGGACTCCGTTGAAAATATTTTTTTAAATTTAAAAAATACAGGAAAAACAATTTTATATATTTTGGAAACGCTTCCCGGTTGTGGTTGTATATTTATCAATTATCCTTCCAACCCGATATTGCCAGAAGAGGAAGGGGTTGTATCTGCTACGGTAAATACATTCGGTCAGTCAGGCAGTTTGCAGATGAATAAATTGGTGAAATCAAATACCCAAAATAAAATATTTCTTGGTGTGGAATTTCATGGCTAAGTAATATAAGCTACAAACAAATAATTATAGCTTAAAACAGGTTATTTCTATAGTTATTATTTGCTAAAATAATGGAAAAATGAAAAGATCATATTGGTTAACGATATTGTTTTTTGCAAGCATAATGTACGATATTGGCTGTAAGCAAAAAAATAGTCAGATTATTAATAATAAAGAAGTGCTCCATCAAAATCAGGACCAGCTTACCCAGATTATTATTTACGATGTATTTACCCCACCTGTAGCTGGCAGAATTTATGCCTACACTTCATTAGCTTCTTACGAAGCCATTCGTTTCATTACTCCCGACAATCTATCATTGGTAGAAAAAATGAATGGCTTTGAAAAAATGCCCCAACCGGAGAAGGGCAAAAAATATAATTATACACTAGCTGCATCCAAAGCTTTTTTTACAGTGGCCCATAAAATTATTTTCTCAGTAGATTCATTAAAAAAATATGAAACCAATTTATTTAATTCTTACAAAGAGCAAATTGCAGATGAATCGGTATATGAACGTTCAATCAATTTTGGAACTAAGATTGGTGAAATTATTTTAAAAAGAGCAATGGCCGATAACTATATTAAGGCGAGAGGTAAATCCAAATATTTAGGCAGCAACGATCCGGGAAAGTGGCGACCAACCCAGCCTGATTATTTAGATGGGGTAGAGTGGTGCTGGAATACCATGCAGCCATTACTGTTGGATTCTGCATCCCAATTTTTCCCCGGCCCCCCGCTCACCTACAGTACCGATACAAACAGTGTATTTTATAAAGCGGTAAAGGAGGTTTACAGCATTAATAAAAATCTTACAGATGAACAAAAAAACATTGCCAGATTTTGGGATGATAATCC
>JANPNY010000119.1:0-2939 GCA_031427745.1 Chitinophagaceae bacterium
TCTACAGTTCTTAATTCCTTGGTTCCACCGGGTCCCACATTGTACCAGTAATCTTTATAATTATAATCGCCCGTTGCCAACTTAATACCGAGGCCCAGTTGTATATTTCCTTTTTTGCTTTTAAGCGGATCAAGCATCCAACGGTAAGCAGCTAATCTAACATCACCTATTCCAAAGGATTGTGTGGAATGTCTTTCCCTTTTTACATAACTGCCATTAACCAAACCATGCTCATACAGTGACGATCGGGCATTGTTAATAATGGGCACATCGAGCATTACCGACCATCGGGCATTTAAAACACGGGTAAGTGCCAAATCAACTATAGCAGTATGATTTATAACTTCTGTATGATCTATCAGCCTGGCTTTATTTTCTTCTGTACCGGAAAAGTGCCGGAACGATTTAAAATAACGGGCACTGGTGCTAAACATCCACCCGGCATGGTTTGTACTCTCCGGATGCACCATCATACAACTTGCACCATTACCTTTTACGGCTACGCATCCCTGTGCGTTTACATGATTATATTGCGCAAAAATTGCGATGAAAAGTATGGTTATTATTTTTCTCATTTTAGTTAGTTTTTTAATAATTAAAAAAAGCTATTTATTTTTTTCTAATTGTATTTTGTTGATAATAAATTCACCCACTTTTTTGCCAAACTCGTTGCTTACGATACAGCTTGGGTGAAAATGAATTCCTCCATAAAACCTGGCCCAGTTGTTTTCGAGAGCAGCCTGGCGGAAAGAAGTAAAGTTTCTGTTGGCAATACCAAATTCCAATTCGCTGGTATCTGTGTAACTGAAATTGTCGCCATACATTTTTGTTAATACCTCTGCAGCTGCAGATGATACCGTACTGTGGCCGCAGGTATATTCCGGAAAAGGAGGCGTTTGTAAATAAGGTCTCCATTCGGGATCGATGTATTTGTTAATGACTGTCTCCGGCCTTATCATATTGCTGCGGAATTTTTCATCCCAGCATTGAATAAAAGCATCAAACATACAGATGGAAGTAAGTGTATATGCAGCAACCGTTTTTCTAAAACTTGCTTTTGCTTTGGTAGATGCTATACCCACTATATTCATCCAATGGCCAGGCGGTGAAAACTTTTTGGTGATAAACATTACATGACCGGCTACATTCAATTTACCACCCAGGTCGTCCCAGAATTCAGCAATGTGTTTTTGCTCGTCTGTTAAGCTATCCACTCCATTTTTTACGGCCATTACCTGCTTGTAATACAGCCCGTTTTTATCGGTGACATTAAAGGGAATGGGTGGCGGCGGAACAAACTGGTTACAGCTGTCCATTGCGATGGTACGTATCTCATTCCAGTGAGGCTCCAGTGCACTTGTATAGGCTGGTGGTGTAGGAACCCAGCGCCCGGGAGAATCAATTACTGTAAACCTTGATGCACTCCTGGTTTGGGCATAATTATCTTTTTTACTCCATGCCAGTATTGCATTGCTTATGGTATCTGCAAATGCTATTGTATTACTAAACATGTCGTTGGGCATGCCCTGGTTTTTTGCCATTTGTTTAAGGGTATCAACATATTCCTGCATGCTGCCTTCAGGAAAAGTTACGGCTTCACCCACTTTGCAAAAAGCAAGCAACGAAGCAAATTCATAATCAATTCTTTTTGTTGTATCTGGTTTGGGCAAAGCTTTTAGTCCATTAATTTGGCCGGCCAATGATTTGAATTCATTTGGGTAGCCACTCACAATACACTCGTACGCTGCAATGTTGGCATAAGCATAATTACGGCTTGCTACAATAGGAGCAAAGCCTACATGCTTCACCACTTCGTTCAATTCTTTTACAGTTTTGCAATAGGTAAAAGCGTTGTCACCAAAATACGTTTGTTTTACCGGTGTATTATTACAACCGGCCACCAATAGCAATACAGCTATTGATGCTACTAAAATTTTCATACAAAAAAAATAATTGGATTAATGGCTGTTTACAGGTTTGCAAACAGGCTTACATTTAAAAGATAATTATGCCATGGCAGCAGCATCTGGAGGCTGCTCAACTGTGTTGAAGAAATGTTTGTTTTCGATAAGGATATTTAAAGAAAAAAAGGAGTTATCGATAATGCTAAAACTACCGGCTGCATTGGGTAAATGCAAGGTTTCGTATTCGTTTAATGTTTTTTGGAATGATTTGGATTGAGATTCGGATTTTTTCTTGTTATTATCTTGCTGAAAATCGTTGGCTACTTTAGCATAGGCATTTTTAGAAGCATCAATTTTCATTTTTGCTACATGCGGAATGCAAAGCATCTCTAAAGAATCGTTGTAGATACGGCATTTAACATACTTGTATTTAACCCCATCAATTTCCACTTCACCATCTATTCGCTGAAAAGTTTTCGAATTATTGTAATAGGGTAAATTAGTTGGCTGTTTAATAGAGATCAGGTCTTTATCATTGTAATGCTTTGCGTCTAAAGCCAGTTCCAAAGTAGCGTCTGATTTATTTGCAAGCATGTTGTACAATAGCTGATAACCTGCAATATTGAAGGTAAATATGGCTAATAATACTATGGCAGCTAGTTTTTTCATTCGTTACTTACGTGCAAAATAGTTTTTTTTATTGAAAACTGATTAGGTAAAAAAAAAATTTTGTTGAAGTACTGAGCCATCCGGTGACTTTTTACTAAAACTCCACCTATACAAATGAAAACGAAAGCTGTTGATTGCTTACATGAATAAGAGCTGCAATTTGACGTAAGTACTTTTTTAAAAGCAAAAAAAAACGGCACCATTTTGCACCGTTAATTTTAAAAAACTGAGTTATAAATTATTTCGCCATAGCTGCATTAATAGGTGCTCTGTCGAGATATTGTATCATCCTGTCAATTTTATCGGTAGCATCAAAGGCCGCCCGACTCGCTGCCGAAGCGGCTGGAGGCGGCGCTGGAGCGCAAG
>JANPNY010000120.1:0-11966 GCA_031427745.1 Chitinophagaceae bacterium
CCCATATTATAATATTGAAAAGCCTGTTTATAAATGTACAGTACAGCAGACAGCGTTGTATTTAAAGGCCCGCCGCCGGTCATAATATAAGGTTCGATAAAGAGGGAAAAGCCGCCAATTGTTGACAGTATCACCACCATAAAAATAGTTGGATTTATCATAGGCAACGTAATGTGATAAAACTGTTGCCAGCGACTGGCACCTTCCATTTTTGCAGCTTCGTAATACTGGGGAGGAACCGTTTGCAACCCAACCAGGAAAAGGATTACGTACAAGCCCACATTCTTCCACGTGGCCATAATTGCAATGGCGTAAATGGCCACATCGGGATTTACCAGCCAGCCTACTTTATGCATTCCAATGCTCATCAACATACGGTTAACCAGGCCACCGTCAAAGCCAAGTAGCTGCTGCCATAAGATGGTGACCACTACGCCTGAAACAATTACCGGCATAAAAAATGATGCCCTGAAAAATGCGGCCGCCCTTAATTTTTGATTTAATAAATAAGCAAGAAACAAGGAGACTATCAACTGCAGCGGAATGTGCAACAATAAAAATTTTAACGTATTGCCAATTGCTTTCCAAAACAGGCGGTCATTAAACAGGCGGGAATAATTATCGATGCCGATGAATTTCATCGGCGAAATGATATTCCATTTATTGAATGTAAGGTAGAAGCAAAACAATACCGGGAACAATACAAATACCAGCACAAAAATAAGGTAAGGCGACACCAGCAGGTAAGGCAGCCATTTTTTATTTTGTGATCGTTTGGTTTTTTGTTCCATCATTTTTCAGCATTAAAAAAGTTGAGCAATTGCATGTGCGGCTTCAGCCATTCTTACCGATTCAACTGCGTTGGTATCATCAATTATGCGGTGATGTTCGTTATTTTTTATCCAGTTCCATTGATCCTGTAACATATCTTTTAGCAACTGTTGGTAACGATGTTGTTTTTGTGAATTGCTACCATATTGGATGGTTACCTGCTCATCAAAAATTATTTCGGTAAAGCGCCCTTTCACTTTTTGGCCGCAGGTTTCCGCAGGATGTTTCACAATGGTACATGGCCCGATTAAATCCTGTAATGCCTTTAGTTGTTCGTTTGTAAACAGTCCATGCAACTTCATGCTCACAGGCACCCATTCGTACAACGTTATTTCACCCCTTTCAAAAAGTAACCGCATTTCCTGCCTGTCTAATATTTTAGGCTGATCGAATCCATGATAAAAATTCACGGTGCCTGCCTCATACAATACCGTCGCCTGCACCCTGTCATAAATTGTTGTGTAACTACTTTTCCGCTTTTGCTCCACCGCATTAATCACTTTGCCATTGCCCAGCCACCCGGAAAATAGATCGAAAAAATGAACGCCATGCTCAATGAATATGCCACCGCTTTTTGTTTCATCCCAAAACCAATGTTGTTCATGTAGATTTTCATCACTGGCATAATTTTCAAAAAAACCATGCAAAAAATTTCCCATCATTTTCTCCTGTATAATTTTTTGTACCATTTTGTACATAGGATTGTATCGCTGCATCAGGTTAACCACGTACAGTAATTGAAACTCTTTTGCCAATGCCTGTAATGTAACCGCATCAACTGTTTTTAGGGCTGCAGGTTTTTCACAAATAACATGCTTGCCGGCAAGCAATGCGTTTTTTGATATTTCAAAATGCAGAAACGGTGGTGTAGCGATATATACCAGGTCAATTGAATTGTCTGCCAGCAAATCCATGTAATCAGGATAATATGTTGCCTTCAATTCAGCTGCAAGTTTATTACCAGCCATTTCATTTACATCCGCTATGGCAATAATTTTTATTCCTTTAATGGTTAAAAAAACATCGGCTGCAAAAGCCGCAAAATTCCCTGCACCAATAATACCAATTGATAAAGTATCACCCCTACCCTTTTCCAAATTAGTAGCAACTAATTGGTCAGCGAATTGATTGACTGTTTTACCGGCACTGTTTTCCGTGCTTAATAAACTATAAAACTTATGTGGGATGAAAGTATTCAATTGAAAAAATTTTAAAATTTAAAACGCTATTTAAGTTCTTTCCCTAATAATACATTTACGGCTGCTGCTGCATCTTCAATGGCGCTCTCTGGCGATTTTTTTCCATAGATAACACAGACCTCATACTCCTGCGAAATAATATCCAGCACTTCAACAATTACTTCGCAATTATCCACGCCTTTTACAAAAGGAATTTCTTTTGCAAAGGGCATCATCATCGGGTTCCTTTTAAAATAGTCTGCATAAAAAATATCTGCATCAAGCATTTTTCTACGGGGTAATTGGCCGGTTGTTTCCAGCAATTGTAAATCCCCTTTTTTGTCTACCAATGTCTTTACAAAATCCCAGGCAGCCTGCGGATTAGAGGTTGTATTGAACAGCACAATATTTTTTGGATCTGCATACGTAAACACCGGACCGGTATGATCGTCTGGTACGATGGGCAGAAAATAATCAAATTGAAAGTTTCGGTTAGGTATATTATTCAGGTAAGAAATTTCCCAGGGACCAGTCCATTTAGTAGCAATGGTTTGTATCACAAAAGGGTCGCTGGAAGCTGCCGTATTTTCTCTTGAAAAATAATCGTTGCTGTAGAGTTTTTGAAGAAAACGAAAAACTTCTATCGCATATTTGTTGTTGAAAGCGGCCTTATTATTTACTATCAACGGGGCACCGCCGGAAGCGGCCAGGTACAGCGGATAAAAATTAAATAACCGTTCGTACCAGATTGCCTTTACAGCTGTATACCCAAAACGTTTTTGTCCTTGAGCCTGTTGGTTGTTGGCTTTAAAATCTGCAGCAGCTTTTAAATAAGCTGAATAGGTTAATGGCAAATGATTAATCTTATTCTCTGTAAATAATTTTTTATTGTAGATGGTCATAATGGGATTTACCTTCCAGGGTACCTGGTAAATATGCCCATCGGATGAAGTGATTTCTTTAATGGTATTACTGTCGCAACGTTCTTTAATAAAATCCATAAAGCCCTGCAGCGTATCCAAAGGTATCAACACGTTGGCATGCGCATACATCTCCACATTGCCCTGCCACATGTTGGCATAAATATCCGGTGTAGATTTACCCACCACGGCAGCAAGAATAACTTCTTCGCTGGATTGCCCCTCGGGTATGGGTTGCATGTGTACCGGCGATTGAGGGTGCTCCAGGTTCCAGGCGTTAGTTGCTACAGTACATAATTTTATTTCCTGGTTGTTATTAGAACACCAGAATAACAATGTGCTGCTCTTTACCGAATGATTACTGCATGATAAAGTGAAAAGCAATAAAAATACAATAACAAAATATGGTTTAAAAAAATGCATTCGTTCAATTACTAAGAAAATGTATAGGTTACTAACTATTGAATTATCACAGGAATTAAAAAAACCCTCACAGCTTTACTTATCTGTAAGGGTTTTTTTACATCTATTCTGTATTTTAAAGGGTCTTTTGATTATTGAAGATAGATTTAACCTGTACCGCATCTAACGCAACATTGTAAAACATTACATCATCCATAGTACCGGTAAAAAAACCTCCCCATGCCACCTGGAAGTCGCCATCTGTAGTAAGGTATTTACTTGTTGGCAAATCCTGGCCAATAATAAAGTTTATTGGCGTTCCAAGCGTTACAGGTGTATTAGGTGTGTTAGTCCATGATTTTACCAAATCGCCGTTTACGTAGAAATTCATTTGGCCTGGCTTGTAGGTTACAACTCCATGGTACCAGACATCATTATCTAATACAGCTGTTTCATCATCCCTGTCGTAGTAAGCAGTATCAACACCATTGTTAGCTTTCATGGTGAAGAACAATTTATTGGCCGATTGCAATTGGAATTTATAACCGTTCCAACGATTCAATGCCAATATTGTGTAGGTATCTGTATTGATTGTTCGTGAAGCAGGTGCTGCTTTTTTTATCCAACAACTGATAGTTAATTGCTGTGGGTTTAGTGAAGTAGTGTAGGGAACCTCTATATTACTTCCTTTATCAAAGTAATACGCCATCCCTGCTCTGCCAAAACGATCAGGCGCAGCAGCCAGAACACCTGCACCATAATAAACGTGCCCTGCAGTTGCAACGCCATTATTGTTTTTACCGGATGAATCGGCCGTGTTGCCATTCATTTTCCAAAAGCCGATGAGGTTGGCTTCAGCAATTTCTTTTATAAGCTTTGTTTTGTACGCATCCAGTGCAGCCTGCAATTGGGCCGTTGCATTGGTAACAGCTGTTTGCGTTGCCGAGGCATCCGCTAAAACTGCCTTTGCCGCATTCAATACCGTAAGAAAAGCCGCCTGGCTACCTACCTCATAAAAGCCCGGCTTGGTTCCTTCCAAACTGCCACTATACAAAGTTTGTGACTCTGTTACTTTGGCTTGCAAGGCGGTTTTGTCCGCAGGGGGTGGCGGCGGTGTGCTATCTTTTTTACTACAGGCACCAAGCATTAATGTGAGTGACAAGGCAAACAGCATTATGCGTTGAATAAAGTTGAATCGAAATGTTGTGGTTGACATGATTGTTAATTTTAAATGATAAAAAAAGTGTGTGTGAATTTATTTAAGTGCCTTATTTCTGTCCCGTTCACTTTGCGGAATGGGGAAGTATTTATTTTGTGCGTATTTGAAATTTGGTTTATCGTTTAAAGCCTGCATTGCATAAGCAACTCCCCAACGAATTAGATCGAAAAAGCGGTGAAATTCAAAACCCAGTTCCACCCTTCGCTCGTGCTGTATGGCTTTTAAAACATCTGCCTTGTTGGTATAGGTAACATCCGGCAACAGGCTTGCGGGAACATTGGGGTAGCCCGAAAGTTTATTATCATACTGGTAGCTGTTTCTTGCCCGGCTTCTTACTGCGTTGAGTGGCACTAATGCTTCGGAACTACGCCCCAGTTCGTTCAATGCTTCTGCATACCAAAGCAACACATCAGCATAACGGATAGCAACATAGTTTATACTGCCATCACCTTTTAACGCTTTGGATATTTCCGATAATGGCTGCTGATGTTTTTTGGTAAGATAACCGGTGGGTGACCAGTCTTTCAGAAAAATATTTCCGTTTAACCAGGGCATACTGTCCCGGCCAACAGTATAATTTAAACGGGGATCTTCTACGCCGGCTGTTGTTTTTTCAAATTCATTTACAAAATTCTGAGTAGGGGCATTAAAGAAATATCCTCCATCTACCTGTGGCGCAAAGTATTGATTTAACTGGTTGCCGGTTTGCGGATCCTGACCGTTGAGATGTTGAATTTCAAAGATTGATTCAGGATTTTTATTATTCTTAAAGTTTGCATTAAAGTTGTTACTGTACAGTGGATTGAGGGTGTACTTGCCGATAAGTTTTTCTGCGGTAGCTGCGGCTTTATCCCATTTGGCTTCAAATAAATAAGCCTTCGCCAGCAATGCTGTAGCGGCTCCACTTGTTACACGACCCACATCCTGGCCGGTATAGCCCGGCGGTAACGCTGCTGCAGCTGCTATTAAATCGGGTTCTATAACGGTTTCAAAAATATCTTTTATGCTTGATTGTGGTATCTGCAGGTCATTTGCATTTGTTGGTGGTTTAAGAATTACCGGCACTTCGCCAAAAGTATTAACGAGTGTGAAGTAATACCATGCTCTAAGGAATTTTGCCTCCGCTATAATTCTTGCCTGCAGGGTTACATCCATCGGGATGGCAGGTACTTTTTCTATTACCAGATTACTACGGGAGATGCCCTCATACTCCAACGCCCACATGGCTTCAAGGTTTCCATTTATAGGTGTGATGTTAAATTGGTCAATCAAATCAATATCAGCCTGGTCGCCTGCAATACCACCTTTTGCTGCATCATCGCTGGCCACATCGCCAAATACCCATAAGCGGTTGTTGTTGGAATTAGCAAATGACAACGGACGATAGGCTGCATTAATAGCCAGTATAGCATGTGCCTGCGTTTTATAAAATTCACCCTCGGGGTAATCGCCTTTTACTTCTTTGGTAATAAATTTTTCGCAACTTGTTATTGTAACGAGCAGCGTCATCGTGATTAGCAATTGGATGAAATGTTTTTTCATATGCAACTTTTTCTTTTTAATTAAATGCAGCATTAATGCATTGCATCTCCATTTTAAAACTTACCTAGAAGTTCAGGTTTACACCGAGTATAAATGTCCTTGCACTTGGATAGGTTCCCCAATCAATACCAGCCGCCACATCGCCCCTGTATTTTTCTCCGTTTAAATTATCACTGGTATTCATTTCAGGATCAAAACCAGAATAGTTGGTGAGCGTCCACAGGTTTTGTGCCGACACATAAAACCGTAAAGTTTTGATGTGTAACCTGGAGATAATTTTATCGGATAAATTATAGCCGAGCTGTACGTTTTTAAGTCGTACGTAGGAGCCATCTTCCAAAAAGCGGCTGGAAGGTGTTTTGTTATTAGACGAACCCAGCCAGCTTACCCTTGGCATTGTATTGCTGGTGCCTTCGCCATGCCAACGCTCATCATATACCCGTTGCGTTACATTAAAAGCACGATAGAAACCTTCTATATCCTGGTTTACCTGCATGTACAATTTGTTGCCTGAAGCACCCTGGAAAAACACTGACAAATCGAAACCTGCATACTCTACATTGAAGGTGGTGCCAAAAGTATATTTTGGAATAGCGCTTCCCTGGAAGGTTCTGTCTTTCTCGTTAATAACTCCATCTGGCTTTCCGTCCGGTCCGGAAATATCTTTAAATTTAACATCGCCGGGGCGTATGTAACTGCCCTGGTAAGCGCTGCCAATTATCTCTGCATCGTTTTGAAAAATGCCATCCATCTGGTAAAGGAAAAATGAGCCGATGGGATGCCCAACTGTTGTTAAGGTTGCATAAATTCCATTATCAATTCTGCCGCCGGGAATGGGTTCTCCCTTGCTAAGTGAGAGTACTTTATTTTGAAGTGTTGCAAAATTTACGTTGACGTCGTACTTCAATTTATGCTCCTTGTTGGCATAATTTAATTCTACCTCCAGCCCTTTGTTTTCAACATTTCCTGCGTTAACAAATGGCGTAGATGCACTACCTCCTGTTAAAGGCAAAGGAATGGGTATCAGCATATCGGAAGTTTTCTTTATAAAATAGTCAACCGTCAAACTGAGCTTATCATTCCATACGCCAAGGTCCAGCCCAACATCGGCTTGCGTGGAAGATTCCCACTTTACTTTTGTGTTGCCCCGTGAAGAAATGGTGTAACCCGGATTGCTTGCAGGTGATTCACCAAAAACTGCATTGTATCCCCTGCCGATGATAGATGCAGAAGCATAATTGCCAATATCCTGGTTACCCAACTGACCATAGCTTGCTCTTGCCTTTATTTTAGAGAACATGGATAAATGATCTTTCACCCAGTTTTCTCTGTGAAGATTCCAGCCAAAAGAACCGGAGTAAAAATTGCCGTATTTATTATCTGATCCAAACCTGGAAGACCCATCCCGCCTGGCATTTACAGAAAAAAGGAACCTGTTATTGTAGGTATAATTGGCATTGGCAAATATGGAAAAAAGCGCCCATTCCTGCTGCCCGTCAAAAACAGTTTTTGAAAGGCTTAATCCATTATTGAGGTAACGAAGGCTGGCTATCTGATCCGGAAAAGTATTGTCTGCCCCGCCGTGAATTTTTGAAACATTGCTGATGGCTTCTGTACCTACAATGAAGTTTACATTGTGAACGTTGTTGAAAGTATTATTATAGCGCAGGGTATTATTCCATACCAAATTAAAATTGGTAGAGGTACTCTGTGAGAGTCTGCTCGGGCTGTTTACCCTAAGGTTGGTTCCATAATTTTCATCAAACCTTTTATTGTTGCCTATGATAGCATCCAGCCCTATATCTGTTTTAAATCTTATTTTTTTTGTGATTTTATACTCGGCATACAGGTTTGTAAAAATCCTGTACTGGGTTTCTTTATTATCCGTTTTATTTGCCAGAGCTACCGGGTTGTATCCATCGCCAAAAAAGTTTGGATAGAGTGGTAAATCAGAATAAACGCCTGCACTGTCATAAACCGGAATAGCAGGTGTACGAAACAGAGAATAGCGCACCACACTACCACCATTGCCACCATAACCATCACCTGAACTTCCGATCCTGTTCTTTTTAGAATAAGACAAATTAATATTGCTGACAATACTCAATCTGTCAGTAGCTTCTATATTTAATTTAGATAACAAAGAGAAGCGTTCAAATCCTGAATTTAGAATAATACCATCCTGCTTAAAATAACTGCCGGAGAGATAGTAGAGCGTTTTATCATTACCACCTCTTACCGATAACTGGTGACTTTGCATGGGGGCATTTTGAAAAATTTCATTCAGCCAGTCAGTATTTGCCATTGGAATACCAGCTGGAATTGGTTTCCTCTTTAAGGCCGGATTTAGAATGTCCTTGTTATCATTTGCTACTGCCTCGTTATATATTTCAACATATTGCGGCGTATTGAGCATTTTGGTGAGATCACCGTGTTGTTGCATGCCGGTATACCCGGAGTAATTAAACTGTGCCTTACCCCTTCTGCCGTTTTTGGTAGTAATCAGCACCACACCATTAGATGCACGTGCACCATAGATGGCAGCGGATGATGCATCTTTTAAAACAATCATTGATTCTATATCATTTGCAGAGAGAAAATTAATACCATCTTTTGTAGGCACACCATCAATAATAAAAAGCGGGTTGTTGTCATTTATGGTACCTACGCCCCTTATTCTAACTGTAACTCCATCGCCGGGCTGCCCGGTATTTTGTGTTATTCTTACGCCGGGTGCTTTGCCTTGCAATGCCTGGTCTACACTTAATACGGGCAACTTAGCAATGCCCGCTACGTTTACAGCAGATACTGCGCCAGCAAGATCGGCACGCCTGCGGGGTTGATACCCTACAATCACCACTTCATTTAAATCTTGATTTAACTCCTGCAGTACAACCTGCAATACTTCCTGCCCGTTAATTTTTATTTCAACAGTTTTAAAACCAACATAGCTAATAATCAATATTGCATTTTCCGGTGCTTCTATGGAGAAGTTTCCGTTAGCATCTGTTTGTGCGGAACTATTGGAACCCTTCACCTTAACGGTTGCGCCTAATACACCGTTGCCACTACTATCTTTTACAACGCCTTTAACGGGAAGTAATGGCATTGTGCCAAGGTTTTGTTGGAGCCTTCCAACTGCAGGATTCACTAAGATCGCAGACTTTTTTTGGACAAATTTGAGCCCTGTTTGCTTAGTAATATTTTCCAGTAAGGCACTTAAGGGCCGTTGCCCTGTAGCCAGTGTCATTATTTGAGAAACATTCACTTCTTTCTCATCATAAGCAAAAAACAAAGTGGTTTGGCTTTCAACCAACTTAAAAAACTGGAGTAGTGTGCTGTTACTTGTTTCTATGGAGATGATTACTTCATTCAATTTGTCCTGTCGCTCAGCTTTTGCAGCGGAGGTGCCTGCTACAAGTAGGCAAAACAGGACGATTGTATTCAGGCGAAGCCTGAACCATTTGGCGGTTGAATCATTCATGGCAGCTAAAGTTTATAATGCTGACGCATTATTTTATTAAAATTGTATCGCCGTTTACCTGGTAATTAACTTGCTTAATGACACAGATATTCTCTATCACTTCTTTGAAAGTTATATTGTTGAATTTTCCTGTAAAATGCCAGGATTTTTTGTTGCTTGTATTGATGAGTGTAACACCAAAAGCTGTCTTAATTTTTTTGGCAATTACATCAAAATCATCCTTATAAAATTCTATGTCTTTTTGAATAACCGCTAACCCGGCATCTCCCATATTCTCTTTATAAAAGTTTTTACCGTTTCGCTGATAAACTACTCTTTCGTTTGGTTTCAACATGATCGATTGCATTACTGTGCCGGATGAATCTTTAGCTTCCACCTGCAGTTTTCCTTGCAGCAATTCAACAACTATTCCCGAATCTGCCTGTTGTTTCCTTACATTAAAAACAGTGCCTAATACTGTGGCTACCAGATTGCCCTGCAGTACCTTAAACCGATGGGCTGCATTGTGAGTAACCCTGAAATTTGCTTCCCCATCGAGGTAAACAGACCGATCCTTATCGCCGAAAACTGCCGGATATCTCAATGAACTATTCACTGCCAGTGTTACAACCGTACTATCGCTAAGCCTGATTATCATGGGTACTTTTCCACGGTTATACTGCTCCACTAACGGTGGGTTAAAAGGCCTGGCTTGTTGAAAAAGAAAATAACACACTAAACAAAATACAACAACAGAGGCTGCTGCGGTTAAGTAAATAACATATCTCCGCCTCTTACTTTCGGCAGTTGTCGATTGTGATAAATCAGGAATTAGTGGAGTAGATTTTGTGGTAACGGGTACCGACTGTACGGCCTGCCTGATCCGTTCAAATTCTTGCTGGTATTCATTTTCAGAAAGTGTAATTGATAAAGCATGCACCATTTCCCTTGCTTCGTTGCCAAGGTCTATTTTTTCAGGATGCGTTACAAACCACTTTTCCCAAAACTGCTTGTCATCCTTACTACTATTATTGCAGTAGTTTACAAATGATTCATCTGTTAAGAAATCCTCTAACAGGTATGTTGCAAGATTCTTATTTTCCATGTAGCTAATATTGATCCAGGCTGATATGACTGTTATCAAATGATAGTGCAGGCAAATGATTTTTTTTACCGGTTTTTTTGAAAATATATTTTTTGAGAAAGGAAAAGTATTTCCGGTGCTTTAAAATAAGCAGCAGAACAATTGATCAGTTACAACGAAAATACCAGCATACGCATATACAATCGAAGCGAATGTATAGCTTCATAAATGAGATTATAGACAGTTCGTTGTTTAAGAGAAGTTTTTGTAGCAATTTCGGCATAGCTTAAGTTTTCGAAAAATTTAAGCTTGATCATTTCGAATTGTTTTTTAGTGAGTTTGCTTAAGGCAGAGCGAAGCTTTTCCTTTTTCTCTTCGGAGTTTTGAAATGCAATCAGCAGGTCTTCGTAAGGCAATATATTTTCATCGAGATTACGAACGTTTTGATTAGTACTTTTTTCAGTTTCTTCATGCCCCAATTCTTTATATATTTTTCTTCGCAACCAGGTAAACAAATAAGAGCGGATATTATCTACTTCACCGTTTATTGTAGCCCGCTTTACCCAAATTTCCAGGAATAATTCCTGTATACAATCTTTGGTAATTTCTGTATTGGCACACAGCGAAAATCCGTATGTAAAAAGGGCATTATAATGGCTTTCATAAATAGAAAGGAATGCGTTTCTATCTCCTCCGGTCATAAGTCGCCAATTGTTCATCACTTAATCAGGTTCGTATTAAAATATGAAGGTCTTGGGGGGAATTGTAGGCGTACTTTGTAAGATTATGCTAAATTAGGCATAATTAAAATGATAAGGCATTTAAAAGGAAAAATCCCGACCAGTATTTTATTAATCACTTGCTGTTTTATAATTGCTTATAGGGTAACTCCAATAAAAATAAATAGTTTGCTGTAAGTAAAATCAGCAAACTATTTATTAATCTAATTATATAAGACCTAATTACTCCTTCTTTTTAAGGATACTATAAAACTGGTTGTTAAATGCCATAAACTCTTTTTCCATTAAATCGATACTTCCTTCTTTACTGGCCGATAAGGGATCTAAAGAAGTTGCTACTTCAAAGTACAAATCGCTGAGGCGGCGACGGTATTTAAATTCATCGAAGAAAATGGTTTTACGGTTCAGCTCTAATATTTCTTTGCGCATGCTGTCAAGTGATGCCAGCTGTAACTGTGTTGCAGGAGTTTTATTGTCAATTTTAGTAAGGGTTACAATGGTCTTGTCCAATGTATCAACCAATACAGCAAGCTTTTCGTGCAGGCTGTACAAGCGCATAGATTGCTGGTACAATTTATCAATATTTT
>JANPNY010000121.1:0-3768 GCA_031427745.1 Chitinophagaceae bacterium
CGCTCTTCGGCGCGCAAAACGTCGGTGTTGAAAACCCGTCGTGGCTGTCGGGTGGTGTGCAGGTGTTGCCCAACCTGACGTTGCCCTACAACCGGCTGGCCATCATCGTCTTTGCAGCACTGGTGCTGGCTGGCAGCACCATGTAAAAGGAAACATACATAACCTTGGTAAGCCAGAAAATTAAATGACTTTTTGCATTCATTTTCCAAGCATCGGTAGTGTAAATTTTCCGGGTAAAATATTTGGTAAAATCCATAAAGACCAGCCAGAAAATAGAAGATAAAGCGTAAATCGGCACAAGGTATAAATGTTGCACCTTGTGCGCAGGAACCCATTTCTGACTTTCGCATTGGCGGATGATTGGGCTCTTTGCAATATCATCATCTAGCCCATCAACATTGGTGTAAGTATGATGTATGATGTTGTGTTTTTGTTTCCAGAAAAAAGAACTGGCACCCATTGCATTGGCAGATAAACCCAGCCCATCATTTATCCATTGTTTGCTGCTATAGGCTCCATGGTTGGCATCATGCATTACAGAAAACCCGATACAGGCTAAATTGTAGCCTAACAAAGCGCATAATAATAATGCAACTAAAGTTCCGGGGTGTAAAAACATTAAACTACTGTAAATGGCGATGGCGCTGCCAATGAGCAGTATTGTTTTAATGTACAATCTCCAGTCGCCGGTTTTTTTAATTTTCTTTTCCAGGAAATACTCATCCACTGAGGATTTCAAACTTCGGTAGAAATGGTTGTTGCGATTGTCGAAGGTAACTTTTGCCATAAAACTGGAATATTGGATATAATCGTAAAAATTGCTGAATTATTTTAGAAAGGATGGTAACACATAAAGCTAACTTCAAAATTGGATTAATTCATTTTAAAAGGCACTGTCATTTCAAACGCTGGAATTGTAACGTCAAATTGCTTTTTATTGAGTACGTTCTCCATCAAGTATGTACCATACATTTTCCCCATCTCAGTCTTTAAGTTGCATCCGCTTATGTATTGATATTGTGTGCCGGGATTAATCTGTGGCTGCACCCCAATAACCCCCTCGCCTTCTACCTCACGCAAACTTCCTGCCGCATCAAAAATATACCAATGCCGGCGGAGTAATTGAACTGGGTACGCATTGTTGTTATCGATGGTAATCCGGTAAGCAAACATAAATTCATTACTCAATGGGTTGCTGTATTCCGGCTGATAAAAAGTTTCGACCGAAACGGTAACCCCTTCTGATATTTTTGAAATCATTTTATTAAATTGAGTGTTGTAAATGTAACTAAAAGGATGATAATTTATATTAATTTAGTTTATTCATAATTGTTAATTATCAAACTATGCCCATCAAAACACATAAATACAGCAATGCCGAGGTAACAATTTTATGGCAGCCCAATAAGTGCATTCATTCTGGCATTTGTTTTAGGGGGCTACCTAACAGTATTTGATCCCAGAAAAAAACCGTGGATAAATCCGGAAGAGGCATCTACGCAAGCAATTGTTGAACAGGTAAAAAAATGCCCCAGCGGCGCATTGTCAATTTTAAATAATCCGGCTTACTAACTAGCTGTTTAACCAATTTTCTTTGCAAGCTTATACCCATTCTTTCCCAACCATTGCAGCACTTTATCCCGGTTATCGCCCTGTATAATAATCTCTCCATCTTTTACTGAACCACCTGTACCACAAAAAGACTTGAGCTTTTTCCCTAACGCTTCCCTGTCTCTTTCTAAGCCGGTAAATCCTGTAACCAAGGTTACCATTTTACCAGCACGTTGCTTTTTATCTATATTAATCCGCAATTTTTGTGCTGCTGGCTCAAGTGTAAACTGCTCATCAAAAGATTCTTCTTCAATCTTACAATCAGGATTTGTAGAGTAAACCAATCCTCCCAAAGAGTTGACTTTTTTCTTTATCATAACAACATTTTTAAAGGTTTGTTTAAACAGCAGTTTTAGCTTTTAAGCTTAAATCCAGGCTTCGGGCCTGGTGTATAATGGCACCGCTTGATACATAGTCAACACCGGTAGCGGCGTAGGATTCTATGTTTTGCAGGTTAATTCCGCCGCTTGCTTCAGTTTCATATTGGCCATCAATAATTTTTAATGCCTCAACTATTTCTGCCGGAGTAAAATTATCCAGCATTATCACCTGTACTTTGCCGGTTGCCATTACTTTTTTAACATCTTCCAAACTCCTGGTTTCTACTTCAATCCGTAAACCAGGCTTAATTGTTTGAACATAGTTCCATGCTTTTTCAATTGCTTTTTCAATACCACCGCAATAGTCAATATGGTTGTCTTTTAACATAATCATGTCATACAATCCAAACCGGTGATTGGTTCCACCGCCGATTCTAACTGCTTCCTTTTCCAGCAACCTGAAATTGGGCGTGGTTTTACGGGTATCCAGCAAACGGGTTTTATAGCCTTTTAATTTATCAACATACGTTTTGGTAAGGGTTGCAATGCCACTCATTATTTGCATACTATTTAGCGCCAAACGTTCGCATTTTAAAATAGTAGGTATGTCTGCAGCAATTTCAAAAGCAATCTCGCCAAATTGCATTTGGTCCCCATCTTTTTTAAAAGCATTAAACTGCACATTGGGCTGAACATATTTAAAAATTTGTTCGGCCACTTCTACTCCAGCAAGCACACCATCTTCCTTAATTTTTAATATAGCTTTTCCCGTAGCATGGGCATCTATGCAGCAAAGCGTTGAATGATCGCCATCACCAATGTCTTCGGCAAGTGCGTTTTTTATCAGGGCATCCAGTTGCTGGTTGTAATTTATCATCTGCAAATCTAAAAATAAAAATCCCGGCAATAGCTGCCGGGATCAATTTTCAATATTTTTTTTACTGACTACCTGTTTTCAAACCGTAATTCCTGCAGCAACTGTGCGTCGCCTTTTTGTTTCATAAAAATGGTAGTACGAAAGGAACCATTTTTAGTAACAAGCGTACCAATACAATACTCCGAGCCTGCATTTTCGCCCTTGTGAATTATATCAAAACCTTTTACAGGATTTTTGCTAAAAAAATCTTTTAGTACCAGCTCAGCCTGGCTTTTACTATAGCTGTTACTTTTATCTGGCATACTAATTTCCACATTGGTATCAAAAAAACGGGCTACCTGCGCCGCATTTCCCGCTTTCATAGCAGTAACAACCTCTGTGATATTTACTTTCTGGGAAAATGATGAAATAGTCGAAAATAAAACGATAATAAATGTCAATATTTTTTTCATGGTGGAATATTTTATTGTTTGCAATAACAAACTAAGAAATTGATTTTAATAAAACCAATGTAACTGTAATAGCTGATATGGAAATATATAAAATGCTATCATTTCTATGTTACTTACATGAGTATTAAGTCTAAAAACGTGCCAATCAGGTAGTTTATTAGACAAACAACATAATTGTCTAAAACTTATGACAACCGGCCAATTAATAAAGCTGCAAAAAAAGTTAACTTTGGCCTATGAATAATAAAAAAGCAATTCTCGTTATAATGGATGGCTGGGGTCTTGGTAAAATTAAAAGTAGTGATGCCATACAAAATGCCAACGTTCCATTTGTTAGCTCGCTATACCAACAATATCCAAACAATACCTTAATAACCTGTGGAGAGTTAGTTGGGCTTCCCGAAGGGCAGATGGGCAACAGTGAAGTTGGTCATCTTAATTTAGGTGCTGGCAGAATTGTTTACCAGGAGCTGCAACGCATTAATGTGGCCATTAAAACAGGCGAATT
>JANPNY010000122.1:0-1608 GCA_031427745.1 Chitinophagaceae bacterium
CTTAAAAGCCTGGCGTCCTGTGCACCAGACTTTGGAATTGGATTAGAAGTAACGATTGTACCTGCAGGAATATTGCTGATATTTTCTACATATCCCAAAGCAGGAATTTCTATTTTAATGTTGGTAAATGTATTGGGAATATCTTCTGTGGCAAAATACAAAACCATCTCCTGTCCGTTGAACCCTCCCCCGCCACCATTTGTTACAAACCTTACGTGATAACCATATCCCAACCAAAAATCTTTCCCTTTATTAGAAAAATCCTGTGCGAAGGAAGCGTACGAAATAAAAAAAATAAAAAAGGACAGATGGATTTTTCTCATTGGAACTAACTAAAATTTCAGGAAGTAAATTTAGCGAAAATAAAATGAGCAACAGTTTAAAAAAGCAAAAGGCCCGATAGAAATCGAGCCTTTGTTTACGAACCTAATTTGGTTCTGTAACCCCCAAAGAAAACATCTTGTTTACCAAGCACAAGCGCTTAAGCCTTTGAGGTTGATTAGTAAACGATGTTTGTTTCATTTTATTTTATTTGCGGGGTGAAATGAAAAAATAAATATGCAAAAAAATTGGACTGACAATGCTTTTTATATTGGGCCACCAATTCTCTTTAAAAATAACAGCAGGTAATGATTCATTTTTATACCTACATGTTGTAATGCACAAATTTGCAGAATCAAAAGAAATAATATTTTCTTTAAAAAAAATTCCGACAATAAAATGGAAAATACCAGGCACAAAAAAACCGCTGCTACTTAGCATGCGGTCTCTTTTCATCCCTGTTTTGTAATTTAGTAAGATCCTATATGTGTATTAGAATTTCCGTTGGCTCCTGTCCACACTATTTTATAAAATAATAGGCCGGACGGGCAGGAAGTTATCGGGTTGCCATTTGCATCTAACCCAAATGTAGTTGTAGTAGTTCCTACTGCGCCAGTGTGTTTTAACTGACCACTCACTAAGCGGAAGTTGCAACTTTGTCTTACAACCAATGGCTCTGTGATGGCAGCGGTAAACTCTTTATTAAATCGGTTTGTACCCCATTCCGCAATTCCATTTCCCAGTGTGCTTATACCAGTTATAGAAATTACTATCCCATTATCATAAGTAAAAGTTCTTCTTTTTGCAACCTGCCAGTTACGCTGAGACCCATCATCAAAAGTAATACTGATACCAGCACTGGTAACTTCATGAACGATTGGGGTAAGCCTTGTTGCCAGGTTTCGTAATTTACCGCCAGATACATTTTTGATGGTTTTGGTTCCGTTAATGGTAATACTTTTTTTATCTGCACCACGGGTAATTTTTAAATTATTGTAGGTAACGGTATATTGCGATCCTGCCGTAACCCAGCGAAAGCCAGGTGCAAAGCTTATTACAATTACCCCGGAACGGGTGCGGTTTCCAATACAATTATTACCACTGTAAGTAAGTGTAATGGTCCTTGGGTTGCTGGTTGTATCTACCACTACTGTTGCGTCGCAGGTAAATGGAAGTTGCGGTGTTAAGGGTGATTCGCCTGCATATGAACCTCCTAAATTTTCCAGTGTTGCATTGGCATCGTTGGCTATTGCATCTGTTTCATTTGAAAATCTTTGCTGGTCGTCT
>JANPNY010000123.1:0-3588 GCA_031427745.1 Chitinophagaceae bacterium
GCATAATCATTACCGCCAAAAGTTCTGCCCGGTGCATTTTTTACAGATATAACTGCAATCACTTTTTTTCTGTTTGCAGTTTCTACAATGGTAACTTCTGCATCAATTTCTGCATTTTTTCGTGTTACATAAATATTATACCCGGGTTCAGTAGTAGTAGTGTGAAATATAATTGTGTATTTGGCATCGGCCTTTACGTTCATATCAGTTGATTTTTCAAACAGGTCAATAAATTTTGGTTCAAACACCATCTTTCTGTCAGAAATCCAGTTCTTGGCCCAGCTATCACCTCTGCCTGGTTCTTTAGCATTATATTCTGACTTTTTCTTTTCTATGTATTCTGATTCATGTTCAAATTTACCAACCGACATTTCATTGTATGTAAACTCTATATTTATAGATGTTTCGCTTTTTAAAACCGATATATCTCCTTCAGTTGTTTTAATTCTTTGTGCATTAATAGTAAGGGCAACAAATAGCAAAACCCCAGTTGCTGAAAACTTAATAAATGATCTCATTTTAATAATGATTTAGTTGTTTCAAAAATTGTTGATTAAATTAAATTCTGTTGATACCAACCCAATATTAATATTAAATCTGTTAACTGCAATAAAAAAAGTCTTATACGTTTATTTTTTGTGCACACAATATATGATTGGTAATTATCCTAATATCCTTCAAAAGAGCAAAGTATTCCAGATTGTTTACAGCACTGTAGAGGAGTTTTTGTAAAAGACCAAAAAATTAAAATCTTTATTCTATTTTTGAAGCTTACCAAGCAAATTGTTTTAATAGAAAATAAATTTTACCTATGATATATATTGGAGCTAAACCTCTTTCCTTAAATAATTTTTCGGATATTTTATATAAAGGAAAAAAGGTGATGTTGGACAAAGCAGCAGTTGAAAAAGTGGCTGTAAATTTTCAATTTTTAAAAAGCTTCTCCTCTAATAAATTAATATATGGCATCAATACTGGCTTTGGGCCAATGGCTCAATACAAAGTGAGCGATGAAAACCTTTTACAGTTACAATATAATTTAATAAGAAGCCACAGCTCTGGTGGTGGCAACCTTATGGCACCTATTTTAGTGAAAGCACTAATGGTAGCCCGTTTAAATAGTATGATGCAGGCATATTCCGGCGTACATACCGAAGTGGTGGATTTATTGGTAATACTTATAAATGAAGATATCACTCCCTGTATTTACGAGCATGGTGGTGTGGGAGCCAGTGGAGATTTAGTACAATTAGCGCATCTAGGGTTAGTATTAATTGGTGAAGGCGAAGTTATTTATCAAAATGAATTGCAACCTACAATGGATGTTTTTAACAGGTTGGGTATTAAACCACTTGCCATACATATCCGTGAAGGGCTTGCAATCATAAATGGCACTGCTGCCATGACGGGTATTGGAATGGTCAACATCATTCAGGCACAAAAATTACTAGAATGGTCTGTGCTGTTATCCGCAATGATCAATGAAGTGGTAGAGGCTTTTGACGATCATTATTCGTACGAATTAAATATTGTTAAACTGCATAAAGGGCAAAATCAAATTGCTGCACAGCTTCGCACTATTTTAAAAGATAGTAAAATGATTCGCAGCCGTTCGGAGCATTTGTACAATCCCGATAATCTTAACCAGGAAGTGTTTGAAGATAAGGTACAGGAATATTATTCTTTACGTTGCGTAACACAGGTTTTGGGGCCCATATATGATACCATTTGCCAGGCAGAAAAAGTAGTAGTAGATGAACTCAACTCTGTAAATGACAACCCCGTAATTGATCATGAAAATAAAAATATTTTTCATGGTGGAAATTTTCATGGCGATTATGTTTCGCTCGAAATGGATAAATTAAAAATAGCCATTACCAAATTGTCTATGCTTTCCGAAAGGCAATTGAATTACCTGTTAAATCAAAAACTCAATCAAAAGTTACCTCCATTTGTAAACCTAGGAGTGCTGGGTTTTAATTTTGGTATGCAGGGCATGCAGTTTACCGCTACATCTACGGTGGCCGAAAACCAAACGCTTTCATTTCCAATGTATGTGCATAGCATTCCCAACAACACGATAACCAGGACATTGTAAGCATGGGTTGTAATGCAGCTTTGATGACAAAAAAAGTGATTGATAATTCTTTTGAAGTATTGAGCATACAAATGATGACGATTTTGCAGGCAATAGATTATTTGGAATGTGTACAAAAATTGTCATCCGAAACATTGAATGTTTATACAGAAATAAGAAAAATATTTCCTAAGTTTATTGAGGATACACCCAAGTACAAAGACCTTGAAAAAATTAAGAACTATTTTGAAAAATCAGATCCCGTTGTTTCTTTTAAAATGAAACCTGTACAATCATCAGAAATTACTTCTTAATAAGAAGTAATTTCTGAGTCAGTTAAATTATAATAAAGCTACAGGCCTCCCTTTGCGAATCAGCAAAAAAAATAGTAAAATGAAATTTGCATTAGTTACAGGCGGATCAAGAGGAATTGGACGGGCTATCTGTTTAAAAATGGCAGATATGGGATATAATGTGCTTATCAATTACAAATCAAACGAAACAGAAGCCAACAATACCCGTTTGCTTGTAGAAGAAAAAGGAGTAATTGCTGAGACAATACAATTTGATGTATCGGATAAAAACCAGGTGCATTCAGTATTGGGCGGTTGGATGGAAGCAAACCCTGAAAAAGTAATAGAAGTGCTGGTAAACAATGCAGGTGTAAGAGAAGATGCGCTAATGATGTGGATGAAAGATGAGCAATGGGACAGTGTAATTAATACAAGTCTGGGCGGATTTTTTTATGTTACAAGATTGGTTGTAACCAGTATGCTAATGAAAAAATACGGAAGAATCATTAATATTGTTTCGCTTTCGGGCTTAAAAGGATTACCTGGCCAAACCAATTATTCGGCAGCTAAGGCAGGCGTTATTGGCGCCACAAAAGCATTGGCACAGGAAATAGGTAGAAAGGGTATCACGGTGAACGCTGTAGCACCCGGCTTTATTAAAACAGATATGACAGAAGGACTAAACGAAAAAGAACTGCAATCATTGATACCTTTAAAACGGTTTGGATTACCCGAAGAAGTGGCCCATGCCGTAGGTTTTCTGGCGTCTGCAGAAGCCGCCTATATTACGGCTGAAGTTATTTCTGTAAATGGGGGGTTGTATTCGTAAAGCAAACCGCTAATGGCTGTTTTTAATTCGTGCAATTCGTGTATTAAAAAATTTGTGTATTAAAAAATGATGAACAGAGTTGTTATAACAGGTATGGGGATATATTCCTGCATTGGCAAAAATCTGGACGAGGTTCGTGATTCCCTGTTCAATGGAAGATCGGGTATTATCCTCGATCCCGTTCGCAAGGAATATGGATACCGTTCTGGTTTAACCGGCTTTGTTGATAAACCTAACCTAAAAGGCGCATTAGACAGGCGGGCCCGTATAATGCTACCCGAACAAGGTGAGTACGCATATATGGCTACTGTAGAAGCATTAAACAATGCAGGTATTGATGCTGATTATATTAATGATCATGAAATTGGAATATTATATGGTAATGACAG
>JANPNY010000124.1:0-2656 GCA_031427745.1 Chitinophagaceae bacterium
GCAGCAGAAAGTAATTGCTGAACGCCCTTGGTTCGCAGTGTATAAAAAAACGTCCTCTTCCAAAGAATATGACTAAAAAATTGGGTTGCCCACTTTCATTTACCCCTAATATTTGGATGGCACTATCAGCTATTGTTGTAAAATGATTTTTAAAAGGAAGATAAAAATAGGCATATCGGGTACTGTCGAAAAAACGGGCAGTGTTTAATCTAACTGACGTGTACTGCATTTCTTCCAACATCATAAACAATGTTTTTGGGGCGATGGATACCCTTAAGAAATCTAAAAAACTACTATCAAAATTCTCACTTGCAATAAACATATTGTTACCCTTTTCAACAAATGATTTTACTGCGTCAAGGCCTTCATCTCCAACAAAAAAATTTTTACTAACGTTAATATAGAGTGCTGCTGTATCATCAAAATGCAAAAGACTGGTTTCTACCTTATCTTTTCTTATCCGGATATCATTTTTTTGAAATAGCTGTGTTGCCTGTTTAAAAAAAACATAACCCCCAAAGGGGTTTTTATCATTTTTAGAATAGCTTTCTTTTAATGAAGGAATATCGCTACGCTTATTACTGCATGCATACAATGATAGCGTTAGGATAAGGAGACAATAATATGTAGTGCTTTTTTTCAACTGCTGCTATACCTGCTTGTTAAATGATATAAATTTTTTTTGCAAGACAGTAAAACCGGCTTCATCCATTAAAAAATCGCCGTACCAGGCATATTCATAGTGCAATGTAAGTAATGAGAATTCCTGCCGGTAAGGTTGATTATTAATTTCCATCAGGTATTGGTAATTGGTTTTGTCTTGCGAATAAGTAATGGCTCCTGCTACAATTAATTTTTGTAACGACTGGAGATACAGGTACCGGACGGCGAGCCTGTAATCTTTGTTGCTAATAGCCGTGTTAAGCAGCCTTGTGTAATCAACTGAAACAGGATCGTGTTTTTCCTCTTCCTGTAATGGTTTAACCCGGGCAGTTGCCGATTGCCGCAGAAAAAATCCTTCAGCGAAAAATAATTTTACTATAATGAAGACTACAAGGAATGCAGCCAGTAACCAAAAAACAATTTGTGTAATTGAGGACGAAAAAAAGCTTATCAAAAAAGAGAAGCGGTTGGTAGTAGTAGTTAAATTCGCTGCTTGTTTTTTTTGCAGATCTTTTAAAAGACTATCCAGTTTTTGGGCATATGCCAACTGCCTTTCATTTTTTAATGCACGGGCATTATCCTTTGTTATAAATAATTGATTACGGATGAGATTAGTGTCGGCTATAAAGTTATTCGCCTCAGCATCCTCGCCGGAAATATTTTCCTCTATCGGTGCCTGAATCTTAATTGTATCATTCGCCTGGCCGTTGAAATTTAGAATTGATGTGTCTTTGTAAATATAATTATCAGCCTGCTGTGCATTGCACGGCATAGCAATTATAAGCAGTATCAGCAGTGATAAAAAATATTTAGCAGTTGATAAAATCATTACTTGTAAAAAATGGAAGTTTAAATACATACCTATAGTGCCTGTACAATTTGGATGGTTAAGTTTTGGGTGATTTGGCTGTGGCTATCAAACTGAATGATGATTTATTATTTAGAGAGGCACCGTTTAATTTTTTATGTAACCGAATGGGGTACAAAACAAAATACCAACCAATAAAAGTAAGAGAAGCGGCTAAAATTATAGTGCTTACCCACACGGGCATACCGGCATTGTTTTGCTTATCGAAGGTATTGCTCATTAAATTGGTTAGATAGCTTTCAAAAAAGGCTGCAACGATAAAAATGGGCACCAGTACAATCATAATTTTAAGCGCATCTTTTACACTTCGCTTAAAAGACTGTATCCTGCTGTAAGTGCCGGGGAAAATTATACCATACGCAATAATAAATCCGGCGGCAGCAGCTATTACCAATGCCAGTATTTCCAGGGTACCATGCACCCAAATTACCATTACCGATTTGTAGCCAAGTCCTTTAGCAAAAAACATATATTGAAAACAACCCAGCATCAAGCCATTTTGCCACATGGCATACAATGTTCCAACACCTGCCAGGAGCCCACCAATCGCCATTAGAAAAGCAATAAAAGTGTTGTTCATGGCAATGCGGACAAACATAGTAAAGGGGTTTTCATCTTTATATACTCCAAAAGGATCGCCCTTGGCAATATTTTCCTCCGTCATATCTACATAAGCATCGGTAAGCACGCCACGTATAAAGCTTTCGTCCTTTATTGAACTGAATATGCCAATAAAAACAAAGCAGCTAAAAACAAGGAAAGTAAACAGGAATATGGCGTGGTATTTTTTAAATAATAAGGGCAATTCGTACTTCCAGAATGTAAAAACCCGGGTGTATTTTTCCTTTTTATTTTTGTAAATGCTTAAATAAATATCAGCTGTGATGGCATTTATCCAACGGGTAACCTTGCTTTTAGGATAAAATGTTTTGGCGTAAGAGAGGTCATCCACCAGGGTAACAAAGCGTTCGGCAGTTTCATCGGGATCATCCGTTTTTTCATGCTGGTACCTGTTCCACTTATCTACATTACGTTTTATAAACATTCCTTCACGCATTTGCTAAAATTAAAGAAATAATCCAGAACAATCTAAGGTTGTACCAGCGTTGGTTCTTAAAACTCAAT
>JANPNY010000125.1:0-5252 GCA_031427745.1 Chitinophagaceae bacterium
GACAAAAGAATATAAAAATTTTGAAAGCTTTAGGAAATTTAAACAGCGTATTGCAGATGGCGAAAAGATAGATGCAGACAGCCTTGTAGCAACCAACCCGCAATTTTTTCATGCGTATATTTTAGCCGGCGATTATTTGTACAAACAAAACGACTTTAAAAAAGCATTGCATTTTTACCAGCTGGCTCTAACAAAAGTGATAGCAACAAAAAAGGAAGAAGATCATATTAAAGACCAGATTAGGAAGATAAATAAAAAATTAGCGCCATGATTTTTGGCATTGGAACCGATATGATTGAAGTAAAACGGGTCGCTGAAAAAATTGGCAAAAATATCGGATTTAGAGAGCTTGTATTTTCGAAAAAAGAGATTGCTTATTGTGAACCCAAAACCAATAAGTACGAACATTATGCCGCCCGTTTTGCAGCCAAAGAAGCTTTCTTCAAAGCCCTTGGCACTGGATGGAAAAATGGCACAGCTTTTAATGAAATTGAAATAACAAATAATGAAATCGGAAAACCTGCAATTTCTTTTCTCGGCGAAACGGCCATCGCCATTGCCGAAATGAAACTCGGTAATATATTTGTTTCTCTTTCACATCTTAAAACGATGGCATCGGCCACAGTAATAATTGAAACCAAATGATGTATTTTCCTGAAATGGCTTACCAGCAAAATGATAGCGTACAAAAACTGCAGAAAAAAAAACTGCAGGAATTGGTTAACTATGTCAGCAGGCATTCACCATTTTATAAAGAACTGTTTGCAACTAATAACATAGATCCTGCGGAGATAAAAACATTGACTGATCTGAAAAAAATACCGGTTACCAATAAGGAACACCTGCAGCAACGCAATGATGATTTTTTATGTGTCAGCTCTAATAAGATTATTGAATACAGTTCAACATCAGGTACGCTGGGTAGCCCCGTAACTATTGCGCTTACAGAAGGCGACTTAAATAGATTGGCCTATAATGAGTATTTATCATTTACCTGCGCAGATGGAACAGCTGATGATATTTACCAACTGATGCTTACACTTGACAGGCAGTTTATGGCAGGGATGGCTTATTATTCCGGCCTAAGGAAAATGGGCGCAGGTATTATCCGTTTAGGCCCTGGTGTTCCTTCGCTTCAATGGGAAACCATTTTACGCCTTAAGCCAACGGCCATTGTTGCGGTGCCTTCTTTTATCATCAAATTAATTCAGTTTGCACAGCAACACAATATCGACATCAATCAAACTTCTGTAAAAAAAGCAATTTGCATTGGAGAGAATATCCGCAACACCGATTTTTCTTTAAGCATATTGGGAAAGAAAATTATAGAGGCATGGGATATAAAATTGTATTCAACTTACGCATCTACCGAAATGCAAACAGCATTTACAGAATGCGGTGAGTTTAAGGGTGGCCATAGCCAGCCGGAATTAATTATACTTGAAATGCTGGATGAAAATGACCAACCCGTTGCCGCAGGACAAGCCGGCGAAGTAACCATCACTACATTGGGCGTAGAAGGAATGCCGCTGTTGCGATATAAAACCGGAGACATCTGCTTGCATTTTGATGAGCCATGTGCCTGTGGACGCACCAGTAAAAGATTATCATCTGTAGTGGGCCGTAAAAAGCAAATGATAAAATATAAAGGCACAACCCTTTACCCACCAGCACTTTTTGATATGCTGAATGAAATGGAAGACGTGCTTGACTTTGTGGCAGAAGTATATTCAAACGAAATGGGAACAGATGAAGTGCTGATAAATATATTACCTGTAACGCTTACCGAAGAATGTGATAGGAAAATAAGAGCCAATTTGCAGGCAAGATTAAGGGTAAGCCCACATGTAAAATATATAACAGCGGAGGAAATTCAAAAAATGCAAATACCTGAAACGGGGCGAAAAACAGTTAAATTTATCGATAAACGAATTACTTAAACTATAATTCAACCCCTGTTTTTTGCTGGGTTTTACTTTGCTCAATAGCAATCATGATTGTTTCCATTATCTCATCATTACCTGCTGTATAATCGATAAGTAAAGGTTCTTTAAATTTTACCGATAAAGCTGTTCCCTTTCTTATCATTTTTAATCCCTTTTTATCAAATGCCTTGTTAAATCCATTTATCACAATTGGTATTACAATGGGATGGTTTTGTTTAATCAATAAAACTGTTCCCTTTCTTCCTTCAACAAAAGGCTTGGTTGTTCCCTGCGGAAAATTAATGATCCAGCTGTTTTTTAAAGCCCGGTCTATTTTTCTTGTATCAGAAGGATCAAGGCCCAGCCGTACTTCCTTGCTTCCTTCGTTCCAGGTTCTTTTTACGGTAATAGAACCTGCCAGTTCAAACAAACGGGTCATCCAGTTTTTTTTCATTGTTTCTGCCGCAGAAACAAAGAACACACCTGTAAAAGGATTCAATAAATAATAAGGTATGCCCAGCTTGTTTTTCTTTCTCCATTTTACAGCACAAAAAATATGGAGAAACGTAATTACCTCTGCAAAATAGGTCTGGTGATTGCTTACGAATAAAACATTTTTTTTGGGAAGACCTTTGAGATGCTCTGTTCCTTCGATGGTTAATTTATTGAAAATGGCAAGCCCGGGGTAAGAAACGGACCCGACAAACATATACACAAGGGCTCTTACCAGTTTTATATTTTTAAGTTTGGAAATTAATTCACTCATATGGGCTTGTTGGGAATAGAAAACTAAAGTAGTAATTATTATTGAATAAAAAACCGCTGAACTTATTTAAAAGCAAACAGACTGCCGGTAATGAATTTGTTGCAAACGGATCTAATCTTTCATAAAAAGAATCAGGCAAAATAAAAATGAACAACCTCTTTAATCCTCAGTATAATGCAAGCACATCTTTTTAATTTGTATGAAATTGGGTTGAGTTAAAAGGAGCTTGTTTTAGGTAATGATTATAAAAATCAACAATGTACTCATTAATTAATTTTACGTTCGCATTATTATCACCTTCCCCTACCAGCGCTTTCATTCTTTCATTTATTTTTACTGGAAAAATTGAGCAATCACTAAAAATAAAATGTCTTGAATTTTCAATTTGAAACGAATAAAACGGATTCGTATTCGTGTAAATTATTTTATTTGCAATGGCCCATAATGGGTAACTATCGCTTTGCAAAAGCATAAAAGGTTTTTTCATTTCATGTTTATACAAATCGCCAAATTGAAAACAGTCTAAATTTATACCAGCTTTTATGCGGTTATCAACATAGCAAAGTTGCCCGGATACTGCGCCACCAACCGATTGGCCTAAAGTGCCCACATTTGAAAAATCCATTTTGCCATACAACCTGTCGCTTACAGAAAGGGTATTTATTTTTTCTAAAGTATCCAATATAAATTGTGCATCTTTCACCCATAAGCGAAGGCTTTTATCAAATACCTTCATGCCCCTTAAATAGGCTCGTAAAATACGGTTGGTTTGTCTTGTATTTGTTGTGTCTGGATTTTTTTTATGCATAAACTCTACTTTTTTCCATTGCAGGTATGCTTTGGTCATCCTGTACTTATTAATTTTTAAAACTTTTCCTTCGGCAGTGTTTGCAATCACCTGGTCGTAGGGGTGCGTAATGCTTACAACAAAATAACCATGGCTGGCAAGGTTTTCCATTTGCGCTGTATAAAAATCATCCAATCCAAAATAGTACCCCGGCGAAAAAATAATTACAGGAAATTTTTCTTCCTTTTGTGAAACCGGTATGTTTTCAAAAGAAAAAGTTTGATACTTTTTTAAACTATCAAAAAACAATTTATCATCATTAAATATCTTGTAATTTTCCCAAAGCGTTGTTGCACTATAATCCTTTAAATACATGTTTTCCTTTTCTCCCTTTTCATCAGCAGGATACCATATTTTAACCTGCAACGATCGTTTGTCACCCCACTTTAATGTCAGCTTTTCCTTACGTGTTGTATCTGTAAAAAATAAATTTTCTGTTCCAACAAAATATTGCCCTGTTGGTTTTGGAAGAAATCCATTGAGCTGACCAAGAGTTATTTTACTTAACAGGAAAAAGAAAATTAAACAGTATGCTATCTTGTTCATAATTATTTTTTGGTGATGCAAATAAACAAAAATTCATTTGTATAAAATTCATTTGGCCATATACCAATATCAATAAGCAATGCTAAACTGCGTGGTCATTGAATTAATAATTATACAGTAAGCAGCATATTGCATTTTTATTGTATCTTATGTGAAATTGCTAAATAGTATGAAAAATATTCTTCTCTTTTTGGCATTAGCTTATCCTTCTTTTACTGCTGGGTATTAAAAATTAATCAACAATTATATTTTGCCCTATGCCAATTCGACTTTTAATTATTGCAGGGTTTATATTTTTTAGTGCTGACTTTGCTACAGCGCAACCTCAAAAAAATAGTATTTATATACGCACAAATCTTTTGTCGCTCATCGAACCCTACCGCAACGGAGGCCCCACATTTGGCGTGGAGTATTTCTTAACCGATCACTTTAGCCTTGGTACCGATATTGGTGTTATTTTGTACAATGGACTGTGGGCAGGAAATTATTTATTAGGTACTCCCCATGGCTACAAAATCAAACCCGAATTGAGGTACTACTTGTATAGAAAAAATAATGAAAAAAGGGCTCGTGTATTTTTTAGTGCAGAAGGCCTGCTTTTAAAAACCACTATCAGTAACTATAATTCTTTGCCCATTTTTGATAACACAGGCAATGTGATGTACTATTATTCGGGTGGATACAAAGAAGTAAAAAGCGTAAAAGGTATCGTAACTAAAGGCGGTGTACAAATACCCCGCTTTATTTTTAAAAAAATGCTGATTGAATTTTATGTAGGTGTTGGAGTAAGAGATAAACGATTCAGTTATATAAATCTGCCAGTAGGTGCAAGTACGCCAAGTAGAACAAATGGAAAAGAATGGTTTAACATAGATGTTGATGGCACCTATCCTTCTATTTCGGCTGGGTTTAAGATGGTGTATAAAATAAAATAGCTTTGCAATAAAACTTACATTTTCAGCAATAATAAAAAAGCGTTCAGTTATGAACGCTTTTTTACAATAATTTATGTTTGAGGTTTACTTAATAAACTTCCCCAATTTTTTACCTGATACGGCATAGCACTCAGCAATCCTGTCACCGGTTGCATAATCATTACCGCCAAAAGTTCTGCCCGGTGCATTTTTTACAGATATAACTGCAATCACTTTTTTTCTGTTTGCAGTTT
>JANPNY010000126.1:0-3926 GCA_031427745.1 Chitinophagaceae bacterium
TTTTTTATTGGCTGCTACTAAAACAACAACACCTGCACCCAATGCAATAACACCTGCATACAGCGGCCAGTCTACAGATTTTTTTTGTTTTTGATTAATTTCGATCGGTCCAATGTCAACGATTTTCTTTTCCTGCGTAAAGCTGAATCCTCTGAAAACTAACATTAAAATACCTACGGCGATTAAAGCGATTCCAAGAACTTTCATATTTATTTTTTAAGGGTTAATACTGATGTTTTAAATTTTGTAAGTGATTTGCATGTGTAATTCCTCTTCTGAATAAGCATGTAAAGTTTAACAAACTTCTTTTCATTATGCATGCCAATTTTTTAATGCAGTTATTTTTAAGAATCAATGCAAAAAATATCTCCACTTGTTTAACTATTTGGGTAATTATCTCCTCAAGTCGAATTAGGCTCATGTAAACGGTAGTTGATTTTTTGTCCTGTTTATTTAAGGCAGCAACTATAGTGAGCAACGAGGTATGATATTTGAAACAGATTCATGCTGCCCGGGGCCTAAACCAATCTCCACTATCAGAGCAGCATAATCATTTAAACCATTTTTATGAAAAAAATTATTGGATTTATAGCAATGGCTACTGTACTCATTGCAACGTCTTGCACAGACCAAAAAAAGGAAACTAAAAAAGAAGTGATTGTTGTTCCGGCTTCGCCAATTATAATTGTAAAAGATCCTCCTGCAAAGTCTACCACCATATCGTTGGATAAAAATGGTGTTAAGGTTGAAACAAAGAAAGTAAAAGTGAAAATCGATAACTAACAATCAATCCACAAGCGTTGCACAAAGGTTTTAGAACGCTACCGTCGTACTCAAGAAAATTACTGCTTCGATATTTATCATGTCAATGTACGCTTCCCTCTTTTTTAAGACCGGGACCAATTTGCCGTACAAACATCTTGGTAAATTTTATTTCAAAATAAGATTTATATTTCCAGTCTAATTCAATTTTCAATGACCAGACAATCACTGCTTCTTTTTGCGCTTATGTCGTTTTGTTGCTGTGCTAACGCACAATCAAAAAATGATTCCGTCTTAAATGAATTTAATAACTTTTTTAAACCTGCAAAATGGCGATGCATAGGACCTTTCAGAGGCGGGCGTTCTGTAACTGCAACCGGTGTGGTGGGTAATTCCAGTACCTATTATATGGGCAGCACCGGTGGCGGCCTATGGAAAACAGAAGACATGGGCATTACCTGGGGTAATATCTCGGATGGGTTTTTTAAAATGGGTTCTGTTGGCGCAGTAAGCGTTGCAGAAAGCGATCCCAACATTGTTTATGTTGGCATGGGCGAACATGCTGTAAGAAATGTAATGACCAGCTATGGCGACGGCGTTTATAAGTCGACAGATGCAGGAAAAACATGGAAAAAAATGGGACTTCATCTTACCCAGCAAATTGCCCGGATTGTGATACACCCAAAAGATCCCAATATTGTTTTGGTGGCTGCACAAGGTGCCTTGTATGGACCATCACAGGAACGTGGAATTTATAAGTCAACCGATGGTGGTTTAACCTGGAAGAATGTATTGTTTGTAAACAATAAAACAGGTTGCACCGATCTTTCAATGGACATGAATAATCCTTCAATATTGTATGCGTCTATGTGGGATCATGGCCGTTTGCCCTGGCAGGTAATTAGTGGTGGACCAGGTAGCGGATTGTACAAATCCGCAGATGGAGGCGATCAATGGGAAAAAATGCAAACAGGATTGCCGAAAGAAATGGGTAAAATGTCTATCGCAGTTTGCCGTTCCAATTCAGAAAAAGTGTATGCACTTATAGAAAGCGATTTTACCAATGAAGTACAGGGGTTGTATGTTTCTGATAATGCAGGTAAAAGCTGGTCGCAGGTTTCCAACGATCATCGCCTTACGCAGCGGGCATGGTATTACATCAAAATATTTCCAGATCCTTTAAATGAAAATACGCTGTATGTAATGAGTGCCCAGTCCCTGCGATCAACCGACGGAGGAAAAACATGGGAGGATATTTCTGCAACACATGGCGATTATCATAATCTTTGGATAAACCCATCTAACAGCAACAATATGATTATTGCTGATGATGGGGGAGCTGCTATTACATTTAATAAAGGTAAATCGTGGAGCAGCCAGGATAATCAACCAACTGCACAGATGTACCGGATAAACGTTGATAATAATTTCCCCTATCATATCTATGGCGGACAGCAAGACAACAGTTCTGTAAAAATTGCCAGCAGGGCATTGGGCAGTAGAGGTATTACTACGTCAAACTGGACTTCTTCCGCTGGTGGAGAAAGTGCATTTTTGGCTTTTAACCCCGATGATCCGCAATATGTAATGGGAGGAAGTTATGCAGGCACTATTGATGTGCTGGATAGCAAGGCAAATGCCTCAACAAATATTATGGAAGCGCCCATTCAATACCAGGCTCGTGATGCAAAAGACATGAAATATCGTTTTACCTGGAACGCTCCCATCATTTGCAGTAAATATGAACCCACAGTGTATTATCATGGTGCACAGTATTTACTAAAGACAACTGATATGGGCAAAACATGGTCGGAAATATCTCCTGACCTTACAAGAAATGAAAAGGAAAAACAAGGCAAGGCCGGTGTTCCTTTTACCAACGAAGGAGTAGGGGGAGAAAATTATGGTACGCTCACTTATGTACTGGAATCTCCGCTTGAAAAAGGAGTAATTTATACGGGTAGTGATGATGGGTATGTTCATATTACCAAAGATGGAGGTGCTCACTGGCAAAATATAACACCTGCTGGTTTGCAGGAATGTTTAATCAACGCCATCGAAGTTTCTCCCTTCGATAAAGCGACCGCCTACATTGCTACAACCAGATATAAATTCAATGATCATACGCCTGGTTTATATAAAACCACCAACTATGGTAAAACATGGACCAACATTTCCAATGGCATTCCGGCAGGTGCATTTACAAGGGTGGTAAGAGAAGATGACAGCAGAAAAGATTTGTTATTTGCCGGAACTGAAACAGGCTTATATATTTCCTGGAACGGCGGAAAAAACTGGTCGCCGTTTCAATTAAATTTACCGGTTGCGCCTATAACAGACTTGCGAATTCACAGGGGTAATTTAATTGCTTCCACTTCAGGTCGTTCGTATTGGATACTGGATGATTTAAGCCTGCTGCGTCAATATAATAAAGATGCAACAGCATTATCAATTTTTAAGCCATCGCCTGCATACCTTGTTAACGGCTCTAGTGAACTGGATGAGAACAAGGAAGAATTTAGCGGTCTCGATAAATTCCGTGGTGTAAATCCATCAACCGGCGTGGTAATTTATTATCATTTGCCCCCAATAAAAGATTCAACAGTAACGATTACTATGGATATAAAAGATGCTGATGGAAATATTGTTCGTACGTTTAGTTCAAAGCGGGATAGCACCTTTAAAAAATATGTAGGAGGTCCGCCGGAAGAGCCTGTACTTTCAAAGGCAAAAGGGCTAAACCGTGCTGTATGGAATATGCGGTATGCCACCATACCCGGTGTGCCTGAAATTGATATTGAATCCAGTTACAAAGGGCATAAAGCTTCGCCGGGCAAATACACTATCACTTTAAAGATGGATGACAAAAGCGTAAGTACCGATGCTGAAATTTTACCGAACCCATTGTATAGCACAACTGTTGCTGAATACAAGGAATATAATTCAGTGATGTACGGTATGGAAACAGCAGTAACAAAAATGCACCAGATGGTAAACAGCATGAATGCAAAAAGAGAACAATTGGCATTGCTGATTGCATCATTGCCTGCAGACAGTAAATACAATACGTTAAGAACAGAAGGGCTGGAACTGGTGAAAAAAATGAAAGCATGGGACGATGATATGGTTCAACGAAAATCAAAGGCATATGATGATGCAGAAAA
>JANPNY010000127.1:0-1530 GCA_031427745.1 Chitinophagaceae bacterium
ATTAATGAAGGGTTTATTTTTTCTTTACAAAAACTGCATATTAGGTGGCCTTTACCAGAGATAAAATTATTATTACCTGTAGGAATTTCATTTTATACTTTCATGGCGATTAGCTATACTGTAGATGTATATAATGAAGATATTAAAGCTGAGAAGCACTTTGGAAAACTGGCTTTGTTTATTTCTTTTTTTCCGCTTGTATTATCTGGCCCAATTGAAAGGGCAAAAAATATGCTGCCCCAATTTAACAGGCACCAATCTGCTGATTACGATGGCATAATAAAAGGAATGAAGTTAATGCTATGGGGATATTTTATGAAGTTGGTTGTAGCAGACAGAATTGGTTTGTATGTAGATGTTGTGTTTAATGAACTGAGCAAGAACAATGGAACCACTTTATTATTGGCCTCCATTTTGTACCCATTTCAGGTTTATGCGGATTTGGGCGGTTATTCTTTAATAGCGATAGGTACGGCCAGGATACTTGGAATAGAAGTGATGCAAAACTTTAAGCGCCCTTTCTTTGCGGTATCCATGGCTGAATTTTGGCGGCGCTGGCATATATCGCTAATCACGTGGATTACGGATTATATCTATACGCCGTTGTCGTTTGCATTTCGTAAACGTGGCTTGACGGGTGTGGTGCTGTCATTACTGATTGCGTTTTTGATCAGTGGCATCTGGCATGGGGCAGCCTTAACGTTTGTAGCATGGGGTTTACTGCAAGGTATATTTTTGAGTGTGGAAGCAGTAATGAGTAAGGGGCGGAAGTTGTTTGAGGAGCAGCACCAGTTAAACGGGCGGTGGTGGTATATTTTGTTTTGCTGTTTGGTTACGTTTACATTGTTTGCATTATCACAGGTATTTGCCCGTGCCAGCAGTATAGGAAATGCATTGATCGTATTAAAGAAAATTGCCAGTACCCGTGGATCCTTATACCTGGATATGACGAACCTGCTGTATGTATTTGTTGGATTGGGGCTATTACTGCTGAGTGATTTTCGGGATGAGTTTTTCCCTGGCCGGATTGTATTTTTTGATAACCGGAACATATTTATAAGATACGCTGCATATTTATCAACCATTTTTTTTATACTGTATTTTGGGGTTTTTAGCGGTAATAAATTTATCTACTTCCAATTTTAAAAGCCATGAGCTTTAAGAAATTTTTTTTTCGGCTGCTGGTTTTCCTCGCTGTATTTGCATTGGTGGACTTTGCGACCTCTGAATTAATGTTAAAAGGGTTGAATAAATTTTATGGGTTTGATAAAAATCCCCGAATATTAATTAATGGCTCCTCGATGAGTATATCTGGTTTCAATAAATCTGATATAGAAATAGAAACTAATCAAAAAGTATCTTTGTATGCTAAAGAAGGTGTGGGAATTGAAGACAGGTATGTAATGCTGGAGCAATTTTTTTCTGAACATCCTAGAACGGTTAAAACAGTGATATATGAAATCAATCCATTACTTTTTTCAAATAAGCTAACGGCAAATAATGTATACACCATTTTTTATCCTTATATAG
>JANPNY010000128.1:0-4050 GCA_031427745.1 Chitinophagaceae bacterium
CTTTTTGAGGAATGCCGTTGCCGTTGTCTTTTACAGTAATCAAAACTTTGCCCCCATCCCCGCTGGCCAGCGGGGGGCCGAGTCTTTTGGTAGTAACAGTTACTACAGGTTCGTATTCTTCACTCCCCTTCAGGGGATGGGGGCTTTTCTTTTTTTCATCCACCACATAAAACGCATTGTTAATCAAATTCAAAATAACCCTTCCCATATCCTGCGGAATGATATTGATGTTACCTATGGTTTCATCAAAATCAGTTTTCATCGTAGCATTAAATGATTTGTCTTTTGCACGCAGGCCATGATATGCTAAGCGTAAATATTCATCAGCCAATGCATTAATATCAGTTGGTTCTTTTTTGCCGCTGCCAGTACTTGTGTGCTGTAGCATGCCTTTTACAATCTCAGCAGCACGTTTACCATGATGATTTATTTTTTCAAGATTGGAATAAATATCATTTAGCAATTCATCTTGTTCTTGAACAGTAAGTTTTGACTTTTGACTTTTTAATTCTTCAATCAACTCTGCACTTAGATCACTAAAGTTGTTTACAAAGTTTAACGGGTTTTGAATTTCGTGGGCAATGCCTGCAGTGAGTTCACCAAGGCTGGCCATTTTTTCTGACTGGATTAATTGCGCTTGGGTTCTTCTTAATTCATGATAGGCTTTTTCAATTTCTTTTGCCTGTGCCAGCTCTTTTGTTCTTGTTCTTTCCCTTTCGGCTTTTATTACCCTGCCTCTTTGATATCGGTGCAATGCAAAAGCCAATGAAGCTAACAATAGTGCATAAATACAGTAAGCCCACCAGGTACTCCACCAAGGTTTGGAAATAATGACTACAATATTTTTTTCAAGTATTTCGCCGGTATTGCTGTCGGCTGTTTTTACCCGGAAAATATATTTGCCTGGCGGCACTTTAAAATATTGAATCCTTTCTTCCGGGCCAGACTGCCGCCAGTCATTATCAAAATTTTCTAACTGGTAATAAAACCGTTGGTTGCCCGTATTGCGGAAATCAATGGTGCTGAAACTGAATGAAAAAACATTTTGATTGTGTGCCAATTTAATTTCGGTTTTATTAAACAGCGATTGCTTTAACGGGCCGTCATTACTCAGCTTTATGGCTTCATTGGTAAGCCAGAACCCGCTAAAGTATAATTGGGGTTTGTTGGGAGCCGCTTTAAGGCTGTCGGGTTTAAAAGAAAAATATCCATAAATATCTCCAAAATAAATTTCCCCATCCTGTTTTCTATAAGCAGCCCTGTCATTTAAATTTTGCCCTTCAACTCCGTTTTGAGGGCCATATAACTGCAGGTGGTTTCTTTTTGGGTTGAGTTTATAAATGCCATCCGAAGAACCAATCCAGAGATTGTTTTGATTATCGCTGGTAATAGAATATATACTGGTTGTTTGCAATGCAATAGATTCATCTCCCAACAGGTTAAAATTGTCTGACTGCCTGTTATACCTGTAGAGCCCACTGCCCGTAGCCACCCATACTACTCCGGTTGCATCGGTATAAATATCAAAAATGCTGATGCCGGGCAAATAATGCCTGAATTTTTTTGTTTGCACGTTCAGCCGGTTCAGCCCGTTATTTTGATAGCAGCCTATCCAGAGGTCTCCTGTTTCATCTTCGTGCAAAATTGAAATAACATCTCCGCTGATGCTGCTGGTATCGGCAGGGTTATTTTTGTAGTGAATAAATTTTCCCGTCTTCGTATCCATATAATTTATTCCGCCACGAACTGCCCCAACCCATAAATTGGATGCTTTATCTTTAAACAAACTGTATATTTTATTATCGGCAATACTTGTACTGTCAGCAGGGTTGTTTTTGTATTGGGCAATTTGTTTTGTTTGCAGGTTATACTTATATAAACCGCTGCCTGTTGCCATCCATAAATTTCCCAAACTATCCTGTAAAAATGTGTTCACAATTTTATCCCAGGGATTTATTGTAACATCGTTGTTAAGTTCAATCTTTTCAGTTGTTCCTTTTTTTAAATCCTTACGCACAGGCCCGCCACTGGCGCCTAACCAAAACACGTTGTTGCCTGATTCTTCGAAATAACTATAAACACCATCCAAAAAATTGCTGCCATGGTGTGGAATTGAAATATTGTAAAAATCAATTTTGAATAAATTAGCAGATTGTGTAGTCACCCATAAATGTCCATCGGGTGCTGCATAAGCATACCAGCCACTGTTATCAGTAAAGGCGCCATTGTTTTTTCCATTAAGACCGTAATGGGTTATTCTTTTTGTAACAGGGTTATAGCGGTTGATGCCACTAAACATGGTTCCAATCCAAATTTGTTTTTCTACATCTTCGGTGATAAATGTAATATGGTCACTCCAGTCATTTACGGGTGGACGGCTTAATAGTTCCGGATGCCGCGGATTGTATCTATAGCGTGTAAATATTCCTGTTTTCCTGTCCATGGTATGCAGGCCATCACCTGCAGTACCTATCCAAAAGTTTCCTTTGCTGTCTTCAAAAATTGACCGCACTTTATTATTGATAAGTGTTTGCGGATTTAGCGAATCACTCATGTAACGGGTGAAGGTTCCATTGCTCCGGTTAAGGCGGTTGAGCCCGCCGTTGTTATCACGGTTAAATGATAAACCGGTGCCCACCCACAATTCGCCGGCATGGTCTTCGTAAATGGTCCTTACTAAATTATAACTGAGGCTGCCGGCATCTTTTTCATTGTGCCTGTAATGTTTAAAGCTGCCTGTTTTTGTATCAACCAGTTCAATACCTTCATTTGTACCAATCCATATATTACCCAGGTGGTCTGTTTTTATGCAGCTAACGGTGTCGCTCCCTATCCCATTTGGATTTTTAAGATTGCGGCGGTAATGTGTAAATATTTTTGTTTCCGGGTTAAATTTATCCAGTCCCATTCCATAAAATCCTATCCAGATATTTCCTTCCTTGTCGGCAGCAATACATTCAGGATAATAACCGCCCAGTGAGTTGGGATTCTTGGGGTCGTTCTGGTAACGGGTCATGGTATTGCCATCATATCGTACGATGCAACGGTTGGTTTGGTCACTCAGCCAGATGAAACCATGGTTGTCCTGCATGATGCAATTTATTTTCCCCAACGAAACGCCATTGCTTCCTTTAATGAGATTGAATTTTATTTGCTGGGTCTGGGCCCGGCTTTCTTTTGCCACAAGCAACAGAAAAATAAAAAGGAGTGCAGTAATGTTTTTTTTCATGCGGTTATTTTTGAATGGCTTATTTTTTTATACTGGCAATTGAATAATAAACTCAGTTCCCTCTCCTTCCTTCGTCTCCACCTTCAACTCTCCTCCATGCGCCTTCACAATATCATAACTCAAACTCAATCCCAGTCCGGTTCCCTGCCCTGTTGGTTTGGTGGTAAAGAATGGTTGAAAAATTTTATCCAGTATTTTTTGGGGAATGCCGTTGCCGTTGTCACGAACGGAAACCAAGGCCCCCCTGCCCCCCGAAAGGGGGTTCAAAGAAGTGCTCACGGTTACAACCGGCTCATACTTTTCGCCGAGTAATTTTTTATTTTCCAGTACTGCGTAAAACGCATTATTGTAAAGATTCAACAACACTCTTCCTATATCCTGTGGGATGATGTTTATAGTACCAATTGTTTCATCAAAATCAGTTTTCAATGTTGCATTAAAAGTTTTGTCTTTAGCCTTCAAGCCGTGATAAGCTAGGCGTAAATATTCATCTGCCAAGGCATTAATATCTGTTGGTTCTTTTACACCACTGCTGCTGCGGCTGTGCTGCAGCATTCCTTTTACAATGGCATCGGCTCTTTTACCATGGTGAAGAATTTTTTCTAAGTTTTGCTTGATATCATCTGCAATCGCAAAGCCTTCTTCTGTATCACCTTTTTTAAACTCAACTTTCATCTCATCAATCAACTCATTACTTACTTCAGAAAAATTATTGACAAAATTTAACGGGTTCTGAATTTCATGGGCAATGCCTGCGGTGAGTTCGCCAAGGCTTGCCATTTTTTCGGATTGGATTAATTGGGATTGGGTGGACTTTAAAT
>JANPNY010000129.1:0-8902 GCA_031427745.1 Chitinophagaceae bacterium
ACAGACCATTAATAATCATTATTATTTGTATGTAGAAATGCATGCTTAGAGGCTAATAAAATACAAAAATACTCTAAAATTAGTAGCCAGTTAGGCAATCGAAACAACTTTCATTTTTTTTATTATTGCTATCTGAATTAAGAATGAACGTCGATTTAAATTTTAATCGGCCCTTAATCCTATAATACCAAATTGAAATATTAAATAGTCCAAAAAGCTCCTTCGAAAATATAGTTGAAGGCGCAGGTGCTTTTTACAGTTGATACATCAATGGTTTTTGCGGCTTCTTCAATAAAGAGGCTAAGTTCTTCCAGGGTTTTAAATAATCTGTTGGTAAATGCTCTTTTACATTTTGCCCAAATTTTTTCTGCAGGATTAAGTTCGGGGCTATAAGGCGGTAAGAATACCAGAATGATGTTTGGTGGAACGACTAATGCTTTTGCTTTATGGAAAGCACCATTATCCAGTACTACTATTTTAAGTTCATCCGGATCTTGTTTTGCAAGACCTTCTAAAAAAAGTTGGAACATAGCTGTATTGCAATAAGGCAATTCCAACATAAAGCTGTTACCGGTTATGGGTGAAAATGCCCCAAACAGATAAGTGGATTGAAACACTTGTTGAAAAGGGCAGATTGGTTTTACCCCCTTGGCAGTAAGGGCTTTACCATTTTTAGTGAACAAGCCAAACCTGCTCTCATCCTGAAAATACAAGTTTACCGTTTTGTGGTTTTTCTTAAACTTGTTGCTGATATCCTGGCAGGTTTGACTGAAGTTTTTTTAAAAGTGGAAACCGCTTCATCATCTTTTTTTACATGACTTTTCCGGGCTACTTTAATCTTTGATCCAAAGTGGCGCATGGAATACTTTAAAACGGTGTTGTATTTGAAAGTCTTTTTAAACTCCTGTTCTGCCCAATCAACAAGTTCAATATATCCCCTCAAACCATTTTTTGGATCTTTTAGTTTCATTTCCATTTTCTCATGCTCTTCCCTGGTAAAGCTCGATGGCCTGCCTTCTCTTTTCTCATAGCTGAGAATCGCTTCAATTCCGCCTTGCTCATAAAGGCTCCGCCATGTTTGAACACTGTTATGGTTTACACCAACAATATCTGAAACGGCTCTTTTGGAAATACCGGTTTGCTCATGTTTTTTAAATTCAATTATTACCCGAATGCGATTAGCTATCATAGGTATCGCTGCCTTTTGAAGATTGCGTAATTGGGCAAGGGTTTCTTTAACAACTATTTGTTTGGGAGATGACATAAGTAATGATTTATAATATAGTCCAAAAATAAACAAAAAAATCCAATAAACAAATATTGGACTAATTATTTATTCATAATTGTATAATACTACCCGCTGTTATTTTAACTGCGTATAGACTAAAGTCTTAGGGTTTTCTGCTGTACCAAATATATCATCTGCCAAAAAATTGATTGACGACTGGGATTCGAACATGTAGGAAGTTTTATTGCTGTAATATTTAAAGGTCACTTTATTCGTCTCATCATTAAAGCCTTGTATCAATACAAAGTACAGGTTGGCATTATTATACTTTACCACAACACCTACTCCACGACATTCTCCGTTTACAAAGGCAGCCAGCAGATCATTATCCAACGCATCTGTGCTTAAGGCTGCGGGTAAGTTCAGCACCGCCGTCATAGTAGCGGGATATTTTCCGGTATCATCTGCCTTCCAGGTTGGCACCGGAAATTTTTTAAGTAGTTCTTTCGGCGTATCTACCGGCGTTTTACCGCAACTAAATATTACTACCATCAAAAAGATATACATCACTGAAGTTATCCTTTTCATATCATTTTTTTTAAGTAAGGGTTACAGCAGAACGATTTGTATATGCGCTGCTGTAACCCGGTTAATTGTTGGCTGCTATTGTTTAATTACTTTATAGAGATGAGGTATATCATTCACCACTATGCGAATGAAATACACACCTTTTGGGCACTGTATTCCGTCGGCATTTCTGCCATCCCAGGTAGTTTTATACCCCGTACCGGATGCTTTTTGAGTAGGCCTGCTCATTAACAATCTGCCTGTTACATCTATTACAGACATTTGTATTTCGTGTTGATCGCTAAAGCCTGTGCCCCTTAAGTCTACACTAATATTTGTTTTACCATTGAATGGATTAGGATATACCGTTATTTCGCCTGCTTGTTTTACAAACTGCAATTCCAATGGTTTGGCCAAAGTACCGATAATGGTATTGTTGCTATAACTTATGATGGTACTGGACTGTGCTATAATGCTGCCACCTCTTTCTACTTTAAACAACATTGAGTGTTCTGCATCACCACCTATATTAAAGAAATAGGTGTATTTTCTTATCTCCGGGTTAAAAATAGGTTTCGCTTTTCCACGTACTTCACCATTTACATAAGCAATTATGTTATCGCCATCCTTATAATCAAAGTCGGGTGCCAGTATTGCAATAACGGTCATGTTATTTGCATTACTGAAGTTACCTGGTACCGGCCGCTGTGCTGAATTTGGAACAGAAGCCCCTGCTGGTCTTCCACCAGAAAGACTGCCACTGATTGTGGGATAATAAAATGCCGTATCGTTTGAGCGGGTTCTGTACAACATGTAGCCTTTGCCCGGTTCAAGATAATTTAAACTACCTATCCAGCCGTTTTGTGCGCTGTACATGGCAAAGCCCGTTTGTGATTTAATTACATCCCTGTCAAGCGCTTTATAGCCGGCAAGCGCCTCTTTAATGGTAGCATTAACCTGTGGCAGGTAACTGATAGCGTTCCAGCGTGCGCCCTTAAGTGGTATGGCAGTGGTTGCTACATTTACAGGCATACCGCTTACAGTTAAAGCTTGTGCATTGGTGGCTTTTAATTTGTATAGCGAAATATTATTTAAACTTGCCAAAGTACCCACCCAGCCAGTGGAGGTGTAATTACTAAAACCTAAAACATCATTTTTTTTTAAATCGGCAGTAGTCCACAATCCGTTTAACAGTGTTGTACCTACGGGCGTGTTAGTTGGTATCACCAGGTTAAATGATATCCAGTTCCAGTTTGTATTTACAGGAATATCCTTGTATAGCAGGGCAGTTCCATCAAAAATTATAGGTATGGCGGGTGTACCAAATATGGCGTTATTGGCAAAGTTTATCACAATGGCCGGCGTTGCCTTAAAGGTTATGCCGGTGCTTGCCTGCCATATTCTGTACTCAACATTGGTATTGCTAAGGTCGTTGCTGTATAAAGTAAGAAATACCTCCCACAAATTATTGGCTGCATTGTAGGTGTTGTTGCCTACGCCCACACATTTGCCATTAATAAAGGCCGCAAGCATATCTTCCTTATTAATAGAGAAAATACTGTTGAGGCGAATTTTACCATACACACCCATATTATACTGGTAGTCGGATGATTTTACAATCCAGTTGGGTTTTTTACCTTTAACCTGCAGGGTTAATTTAAGTGCTTCGGTTTCATTGTTATCGTTGCGCATAAAAATGATTTCCTCGTAGCTGCCAATATTCAATCCTTCATTTACAGTAAACTCAATTTTAAGATTTCCTGCAGGATTAACTGTACCAATTGTTGGATTGGCTTTTAACCAGGAAGGCAAGTTAGACAGCGTAAAATGTTGGGCGCTACCACCACTATTTACCAGCCTGCTTTCAAAAGTTAATGGTGTGTTTACCTCTTTAACCAGGTTAATCTCGTTATCGCTCCATTTTAACTGATTCTGGTCTATATAAGCCGTCCAGGTAATGGGTGATATAATTTTGTTGCCATTTAGATCACGAACATTCTTTGCCTGAAAGGTGATGACGGTTTTGTCGATTGATTGTTTTGGTTCCTGCACGTTTACAACCAACGCATCGTTGTTTACCACAAAATCAAATTGAAGGTTGGCTACCGGCCCATGGTCTTTCATCGGAGCCGCCTGGTCGCTGGCAATGGCGTTTAACACGGTTGCATCAGGTACAAATGTATTGGCCACTTCCTGCACTTTTGCATCTTTCAATGAATAATACAACCCTGCATTACCCTGGAACATCTCGTATGTTTCAAAAGGATAGTACGCCATCAGCCCCAACTCGTTGCCCATCAGGCGCACATTGTTATTTTTTGCAACCAAGGTTTGGTTCATGTAGGTGTTCCAGATTCTGAACTCATCAATATACCCAGTAAAAAACCGATCGTATTTTGGCTCAGTAGTGGCATCTATACTGTACCATGTTCTTGCCCCGAGGCAGGTTGTTGCCGCGGCTATTCCGCCAATTTCTTTGGCATCAAAAAACTGGTTCAATGCCCCATCCAGCAGTATTTGGGCGGCGCCCGAATTTCTGTTAACTGCAATAGCTACATGATGCCAGTTGTTATCAAGATAGTTACCGGTAGCCTGTATTTTAAAACCATTGTTTTGAAAGGTAAGTAGTCCGGCATCAAAACCAAGGTTGAATAAATTAAGTGATCCGCCAAACTCGGTACCATCGCCACGACCGTTGGATGCCAGCGTTGCATTTGCTTGTGTGGCATCTCCCTTAAACCACATTTCCATGGTATAATCCATTGTAGAAATAACGGGTGCAAAAGACGTATTAAGTTTTACATAACCGTTGCCATTAAGACTGATTGCTTTGCCGGCAGGTGTGCTCCACAGCCCGTTTAAAGCAGCATTGGAACCATGTGCTTTATCAAATATCACCTTGCCTTTTCCTTCATTCATTGGGTAATAAGCTATCAACGAATTTTCGGAACCAGACAACATACTTAAACTGTTAACCTGCAATTTTATTGAGTTAAGGGTATCTGCCCAAATTCTTGCTTCGTGCATTTTGCCGGAGAAATAACTGTTTTGCTTGCTGATACTGCGGCCATACTCAATGCGGCCTGTTCCTCCATAGGCGGGCACTGGCACTGCATTTATCATTCCAACAAAATTATAGTAAGCAGATACGGTGCGGCTTTTATCGTTGTAAACCATGGCAACATGCGCCCATTCGCCTGGTCTGTAATCGTACGCCGATGTACTTTTTATTACGGTACCGCCAATGGTTAGTTGCATTTTATTATCGGTTGTTAATGCCAGTTCAAGCGATTCAATTGTATTGCCATGACTGAACAAGGTTTGGTTTGCCTGTGCTGCAGGCAGTATCCACATTTCGGCAGTAATATTTTTACCAGTAAAGCTTTTTTCAAACTCTGTAGCCTGGTAATTACCCACCCCATCAAACTTTACACTTACTTCATGATTGCCCTTTACGCCATTGCGTATGCCGGTAACCCTAAAGTCGCTGTTGTTTAATAAGCCACCCGCAATTGTTTCATTAAAGTTTAACCGCACATCATCATTTACATTTAAGATACCATCTGCAGGTTGTGGTGTTCCAAACAAGCGTGGGTTGTAAGTATCTTTTATTCCGCTGATAAGGTTAGACTCTGTGGTTATAAATGTTGCACCAACTTTGCAGAAGCTTACGGCCTGTATATCATAATTCTGATCGTTGAAAGAACCATCATCCATCACAAAATTATAATTGATGCCTTGTGCATTGGTGATGAGTTGCTTTTCGCCCTGCGCCTCATTTAGCTTACCGGGATCGGCGTAAAAATTCATTGCACTTATCCATGTGCTGGACGATGTTGGCTTGTATTGCAGTTCAATATGATCGAACAAACTATTGGTAACATCAAACTGATCGATAACGATGGGCAGGTAGCGCCTACCCTGTGCATTAACAGGCGATGCGGAATTTAACACCCACTTGTCTTTAGGCGATTTTATGCTGATGTCGGAACAGGAAGGGATGAAGTGTGCAGAGATAAGCACCGTGTCTGCAATATTTTCTCTATACCCTGTAGGATTGTATTGGCAGGCAGAGTACAGCAATACCTGGATATTGTTGTAATCCATTGCCTCTGGTCCTCTTGCAAGGGTAAGCACTTTGGTGATGCTTTCGCCATATTGTATAAACACAGCACGGCCACTGCCTCCAATTGGTGCACCATCTACCAGCAAGGTTGCGCCTTTTATAGAGTCGTTGTCGGTATAACTTATAATGTAAGTTGCCGGAAGTTTTGCTTCTGATTCGTTACGCAGCGTTAAGTTATAACTGGCTTTACGGCTGGTTGGTATGTCATTAACAACAGGTTTATCAACCAATAATACCGGCACTTCAATGCGCTGAGTAGGTTGGTCGATAACGGTACCGGGAATGTAATATTTAGTGGTGGTGCCTCCATAATAAGGGCATCCGCTTGCACCGCCTTTAACATGAAATACAAGGCTGCTATCTCTTGCCCTGTTTAAGTCGAGGCTAAAGTAATCGTCGGTACCTTCAGATGCAAGGGTAAACCCTAAAGTAGAAGTTGTTTCGTTGCTGCTGCTAATATTCCCCCCCTGTGTGGTTCCTATCGATTCATTGAAATTAAATTCAAAGCCATTATTATTTATGGCAACATCAACTGAATTTGAAATGTAAGGCGAAAGAATAAAAGTAAATGAATTTTCGGTGTTTTGTTTTACACTGGTTGCAGTTGAATATTCAATGGGGCTACCTGCATGAAAAGAATAGTTCTGCATCAATATAGATTCAAGTTTAGCCTTTTCGTTATCAGCCATTCGCTTCTCCCAATTTGCCACATATTGATTAAGCATCATGATGGTGTCTGTACGATAAGTGGAATTTGCCGGAAATACAATTCTGTAACTTTTTCCATCACCAAAAGGATCTGTTTTGGCAGTTTGTCCAAATGCAATGGTATCATTATTTGATTTGGCAAAGTTTGTATGCGTATTCGGCAACTTAGAAATATATACGGCGCTATCCTTGCTGTTGGCTAAGGCCTGGGCAGCAACCAAAGAGGTACCAACTGGTAACAAAACAGTGTTTCTGATATTAATAAGATTTGGTATCAGCACCCTTTCAATATGCTGTTGCGGAAAGGAAAATAAAGTACCAAAAGTTTGACCAATACTAATGCCAGCTCTTTGTATCAGGATATAGGAACTGGTGTCCGAAGTCTCAAATATTAAACTGTCTGTAGCCTTTCTGTCAATTCTTTTTATAATAGTGATATTATTGCTAACGCCGTAAGTAATATTGGTAGAATAGCCTACATATACATCGGCTATTGAGCCAACAAAAGCCGGATCATCGCTGGTTTGAAATTTAGTTGTTAATGTGCTGGACGTTTCTTTGGTATTGCTTTTTGTAAAATGCTCCTCGTGCCTAACTCCAATACTGGCACCGGTAGTTGCTACGGCTGAGTTGATAACACCTGAGCCAAAACCAACAAAAGTAACCAGCGATATACCTGTTTTTTCTGTAAGCGACAGGTCGCCCACCTGATCTACACCGCCGCTATATGTGGTGGAGTTAGAAACGGTAGAACCCTTTTCTGCGTAGGAGAAACTTTTTGAACCCGGTGGATCTCTTAACACCATCAAAATTTTATCTGGTCCTGCAGTTACAAAGTCAGTGCCGGTAAGTTTTCCACCCATTACAAAAACATTTAACTGTGGCTCGCCAAACCAGTTCCAGTTTACATTGGTAGCTTCTCCAAAACGGATATTGGTAGAAAAAGATTTTATACCCTGTGTTGCAAGGCTGGGTTCGCCGGCAGTAAACTCGTATTTTGCCATACCCTTTTCATCGAGACTGAATGTATCGGGTGCCACAGAGCCGTTGCGTATTTTGTTTAAAACAGATACAAAGCCATCGCTGGTGGGTACATTGTCGAGTACATCTTTACCTCCAACCTGCTTTATTACCGGTATATTATTTACTACACTTTCGTAGTAGGGATATTGTTCAAATGCCTTTACACCAAATTTGTATAATTGATTTTGAATAAACACCGGGTTTCCAAAATTATAAACGTCTTTGCCTGTTTTGGTTGTATCGGCTACAACAATAGTCTCTTTATTTCCAAGCAAGGAAACTGATTCGTATTTGAGGTTACCAAAAAAAGGCAGCGATTTTCCATTATCATCCTGCTGAAAAATTTCAACCGATGGTGTTTTTCTTTTTATAAATTTATAAGCGGCATTATAGGTAAGGCTGTCTTCATAATTTGTTTTTACATAAATGCCAAGGTTGTTGATAGCGGAGTCTGTCCAGCTTCGTTTAGATTTTTGTATACTAAACTTATCAATAAAGTCGAGTACAATGGCTGGCCTGTCATCTACTATATCGCCCCAGCCAGTAACATTTGCGGAGGATACAATAAATTTAACCGGAATAAGATCGGCTACAAATTCACCGGTTATTGCATCTGGCTTTATCACAATGCTATCGGTATAATAATTAACCTGTGTTTTGCGAATTTTTGAAGAATCCTTTATGTTGGCAGGTAACAGGTGATTTAGGATAACCGTTTTAGTAACAGGTTCTTTGTTTAACTCATACCCCTCTTTTGAGAGTCTTAATTTTATACTAAGATCTTTTCCAAGATTATTGACCGATACGGAATGCCCAAGCGGCAAATCCTGCTGTATGGCTCCACCTGCAACCCTGCCTATAAAGCGAATGGTTGTATTGTCGGTAAGGTTTAGCCCGGCAATATTATCCTGGTAGTTTAAATTATTGCCATCCCTGTCGGTTATTTTGCCATCGTTGGCAAATACGTGATTTACCCTCACTGCTTTTACCTCATGTACGCCCACAGGAACAAATATTCTAAAGAATCCATTTTCATCAGTTTGCAAAATTTCTCCATTGCTTTGCTGTGCAAACAAGCCATCAATTTTAAACTGAACATCTGGCACCGGCACAGTGGTATTTTTATAATATACATACCCAGAAACCGGGAACGATGATTTGTCTTTAAAATCAACAGCAAATTGTGTAGATGATGGAGAGATAAGCCTGTTAACGGATATTGGATCAAACTGGTGCGTACCCTTTAACGG
>JANPNY010000130.1:0-32990 GCA_031427745.1 Chitinophagaceae bacterium
AATTATTTTTTACAATAGGCTTAATAATTTTTGCTTGCTCTTTGATTACATCATTTGTAAACCACGTCCCAGCCTCGGTCGGTGGCTCCTCCAACCGAAACCATGGCAGCAGCAAGTTGGAAAACAGCCCGCCGGAAGTGGTGATTGTTAAACCAACTCCAAACGACCGTTTTTTTTGGAATACCATTATTCAATATAATATCAGGGTAACAGACAAAGAAGATGGCAAGTCGGAATATGATGAAATAAATGCCAGGGAGGTTTTACTGGAAGTATCTTATTGGCCGGATGCTACCAGTGCAAAAAAATATACAGACAGAAAGAAAAACAGCAAAGAAAGCACCGGCTTAACATTGATAAGAAGATCTGATTGTTTTACCTGTCATGCATCAAAAAGCAAATTGATAGGGCCATCGTTTGAAATGATTGCAAAAAAATACAAAAAGGTGGATAGTTCAGTTGAAAGGCTTACAAAAAATGTCATTAAAGGAAGTACTGGTATCTGGGGAAATCTACCCATGCCTGCACATAATGCTTTGCAAACAGCCGACGTGAAGCAAATGGTAAAGTGGATTCTCAGCAATGCTGCAATCACCAATACTACCTTTTACCCGGGGCTGGAAGGTGCCTTTAAAACCGGTACAAAGCCCGCCACTGGATCAGCAAAAATGGTAATGGTTCTAACAGCAAGTTATACAGATCATGGAGTAAAAAATTCTATGCAGCATACAAGGTATGGACAACACGCTGTCACATTAAAACCTGTCAATTAAATCACTTTTAAATAAAACCGCAGATAGTTAATTTATGGAAAATGCAACTAACGTAACAGCAGCTTTTGTTTCTTCGACAATACCACGGCCTGTGTCTCCAGCCGTAAACAGGGTAGCATCGGTAGATGTGTACCGGGGCTTTGTAATGTTACTGATGATGGCGGAAGTACTGTCCTTGTCCCAGGTGTCAGCTTCCCTGCCGGATAGTGGCTTCTGGCAGTTTTTATCATTTCATCAAAGCCATGTAGCCTGGACCTGGCTTGCATTACATGATATGATTCAGCCTTCCTTTACTTTTTTAGTAGGGGTGGTGCTGCCTTACTCTATCGCCAGCAGAAAAAGTAAAGGAGCTTCATTTAAAAGCCTGATGCTGCATACCATTAAGCGTTCGCTTATATTGATATTCCTGGGGATATTTTTACGGTCGATGGATTCCACTCAAACTTATTTTACGTTTGAAGATACCCTCAGTCAGATTGGTTTGGGTTATACTTTTTTAGTGCTCCTGGGCTTTTGTTCCCAGCGCACCCAAATCATCGCCCTCATTGTTATTTTGGCGGGATACTGGCTTGCATTTGCAATGTATCCTTTGCCGGATAGTTCATTTGATTATGCAACGGCAGGCGTTACGGCCAACTGGGAGCATAACCTGCAGGGCGTTGCAGCGCACTGGAATAAAAATACCAACCTGGCATGGGCCTTTGATAAATGGTTCTTAAATCTCTTTCCACGCAAATCGCCTTTCACCAATAACGAAGGCGGCTATTCAACACTCAGCTTTATACCAACCCTTGGTACTATGATCCTTGGATTATTAGCAGGAAACAGGTTGCACTCGGTTAAAACCCAACAAGAAAAATTAAAGTTTTTTGCCATTGCCGGTTTGTGCCTCGTTGTGGCAGGCATACTGTTCCATGTAACAGGTATCAACCCAATTGTAAAACGTATCTGGACACCCGCCTGGACAATTTTCAGCGGCGGAATATGTTTCCTCTTCCTGGCATTTTTTTATGGAGTGGTAGATGTATCCGGTAAACGAAAATGGTCTTATTTTTTAATGGTGATTGGCGCCAATTCTATTGCAGCGTATGTGTTTGCCGATGGTGGACTAAGGGCCTTGCTTCATAAGTCCCTTTATATTCACCTGGGGCAAAATTTCGATCAATTCCTGGGTAAACCCTATGCTCCATTAATTAGCGGGGCCATTACTTTATTGCTGCTGTGGCAGATTTTAAACTGGATGTACAAGAAAAAAATATTTATCAAAATTTAAAAATGCTGTTGCTACAACGATCATTTAAAAACGAACACGAGCCGTTAAAATTCCTCTCAACCAATAAAAATAAACTTGTCATGAAAATTAACCGGAGCCTACAATTAATCGTTTTGTCTGCGGCATCTTTGTTACTGCAAAACTGTAACACAACTGCTAAAAAAGAAGCTGTAACAGAAATAGCCGAGGCACCCAAAGCTGAATATTATACAGCTGCAGATTTTAATACCGTTGAAAAATACGATGTCCACGTGCACATCAATGCGATTGATTCTACCTTTATTAACCAGGCAAAAAATGATAACCTGCGCCTGGTTACGGTCAATGTAAATTCCGGGAGGCCGGTTGAAGAACAGCGGGCTATAGCATTAAAGCTGGTAAAAAAATTTCCTGACAGGTTACACTTTGCTACCTCATTCAATTTAAATAACTGGGGTACCAAAAAATGGCTCCCTCAAACCATTGCTTATTTAAAACAGTCTTTCGACAGCGGCGCCATTGCGGTTAAAATATGGAAGAATATCGGCATGGAATTAAAAGATGCCAATGGCAAATGGGTGATGATTGATGATCCGAGATTTGATTCGGTTTTAAATTTTATTGAAAAAAATAATATTACTGTACTCGGTAATTTGGGCGAGCCACGCAATGCATGGCTTGCAACCGACAGCATGACCATTAAAGGCGACAAACAATATTTTACGGAGCATCCACAGTATCACCAGTTCCTGCACAAAGAAAACCCCTCTTACGAAGATCAGATCAATGCAAGGGATAACATGCTGAAAAAGCATCCCAATCTCAGGTTTGCAGGTGCTCATTTAGGCAGCCTTGAATGGAATGTAGATGAACTGGCTAAACGCCTTGATCAGTTCCCCAACATGGCAGTAGACATGGCCGCAAGAATCCCTCACCTGCAGGTTCAATCGGTAAAAAACTGGCAGAAGGTACACGACTTTATGATCAAATACCAGGACAGGCTTATCTATGCCACGGATCATGGTGTAGATCCAAAATCAAATTTTGAGGCAGTGAATAAAGATGCACACGATGTTAGAGTAAGCGACTGGAAATTTTTTGCAACCGATGAAGAAATGACCGTGCCGGATTTTACTGAAACATTCAAGGGTTTAAAACTGCCCAAAGAAGTGGTTGATAAAATCTACCGCATCAATGCAAAAAAGTGGTTCCCCGGTATTTGAATGTAAGTACACAGCGATCAAATAGTTGAAACAACAATCCATAAAAAATGAGATTTTCTTCTTTATATCTTTTAGCAAGTTGCCTGCTGTTTCAACATTGCACCGAAACAAAAAAGGAACCGGCAGCAGCAAATACTGCCGAAACTTTTTACAATGCCGGAGATTTTAAAACGCTGGAAAAAATTGATGCACATGTTCATGTAAATACAAACAAACCGGACTATGTGCAACAGGCCACAGCTGATAATTTTCGGCTCATCACTATCAACCTCGATGATGTAAACGAACCGCCACCAATGGAGGTGCAGCAACAGTTTGCGCTGCACCAGGTAAAAGCTTTTCCGGACCGGATTGCTTATGCCACCACTTTTTCAATCAGGCATTTTAATGACAGCGACTGGACATCTCAAACCATCAGTTATTTAAAAAACTCCTTTGCACAAGGCGCCATTGCGGTAAAAATTTATAAGGTGATCGGTCTGAGCCTGAGAGATAAAACCGGTAAATTGGTGATGATTGATGATCCCAGATTTGATACCATTATCCATTTTATCGTAGCAAACAAAATACCTGTTCTCGGTCATCTTGCCGAGCCAAAAAACTGCTGGTTGCCGGTTGATAAAATGACGATCAAGGGTGATAAAAATTATTTTACCCAGTATCCAATGTATCATATGTACCTGCACCCTGAGTTTCCATCTTACGAAGTGCAGATTGCAGCAAGAGATCACATGCTGGAGCGTCATCCTGATTTAAAATTTATCGGCGCACACCTCGGCAGCCTCGAATGGAATGTAGATGAACTGGCCAAACGATTGGATAAGTTTCCCAACATGGCAGTTGATATGGCAGCACGAATTGTCCATCTGCAATACCAGGCTGCAGGCAACTGGCAAAAAGTGCATGACTTTATGATCAAATACCAGGATCGATTACTGTATGCAACCGATGGCGGCATTGAAGCTAACGCTGATATCAACAAGGCAGCAATACATGCCACGAAAATCAGCGATTGGCAGTTTTTTACATCTGCTGATACAATGACTTGCGCCGACTTTGACCAAAAGTTTAAAGGATTGAAATTACCCAAACAGGTGATCGATAAAATATACCGGATCAACGCAGAAAAATGGTATCCCGGCATTAAAAAAGGCGGAGTTCAAACTGCTGCAGTACCAGCCATGGGCGGTATCCGCACCAACCGTGTGAGAAATAAAAGGGCTATAAATTAAATCGGTCAAGCTAGTGGCCCCGTTTAGTTTATGCACCAACTGTTGTAAAGATAAAAGGCCTACAAACCATTAGAGTCGAGCCCACCGCTCCTTCGGAGAGGGGCCGGGGGTGAGGTCAAACGCAATCATCATTAATAAAAAAAATTAACCATAAATAAAACGCACAAAAAATGAAAAATAACCGAAGACTTTTTTTAAAGCTCGCTGGCCTTACAGGCTTTAGCGCAGTAGGTGGCGGAATATTAAAAGGGTTTGCCGCAGTTCCAAACAGCAACGATTTACTGGCACCTCAAAATGCCGGTCCGGGCAAGCAATTGTTTAACATGAGCGGCTATGCAGCGCCCAAATTAGACACAGTAAGAATTGGCTTTATAGGTCTCGGCCAGCGTGGGCCCGAGCATTTGGGTAATACCTCAAAATTAGAAGGGGTAGAAATTACAGCACTATGCGATATCAGGAATGAAAGCGTACTGTCTGCAAAAAAAGTATTGGATGGCACTACTCATAATCCTGCTATTTATTCAGGCAGTAAAGATGCATGGAAAAAAGTATGTGATCGCAAAGATATCGACCTGGTATTTATTGCTACGCCCTGGCACCTGCACACCCCAATGGCACTATATGCAATGGAACATGGTAAGCATGTATGTATCGAAGTGCCCGCTGCTGTTACGGTGGAAGAATGCTGGAAATTAGTGGAGACATCGGAGCGTACCCGTAAACACTGCATGATGCTGGAAAACTGCTGCTATGATTTTTTTGAACTGCTTACTTTAAACATGGCAAGGCAGGGGTACTTCGGCGAAATTGTACATGGCGAAGGTGCTTACATCCACAACCTGTTAGGATTAAATTTTGATAAAAATGGTTACTACGATATGTGGCGCTTAAAAGAAAATATGACGAGGAATGGCAATATTTATCCTACCCATGGGCTAGGCCCCATCTGCCAGTTAATGGATATCAACCGGGGAGATAAAATGGATTACCTCGTATCCATGTCGGGTAAAGATTTCCAGATGGAAAAAAAGGCAGAAGAGCTTGCAGCAAAGGATCCTTTTTTCAAGCCATTCACCCATCAAAAGTACCGGGGCAATATGAATACAACCTGTATTCATACCAGTAAAGGCCGTACCATTATGATACAGCATGATGTTACTTCTCCCAATATTTATTCAAGAATTCATAAAATCAGCGGTACAAAAGCTTCTGCATTAAAGTATCCTGAACCAGCTAAAATCTCTGGCACTGATGGAGAAAGCTGGGTATCGGACGAACAAATGAAAATACTTGAAAAGCAGTATGAGCCTGCTATTGTAAAAAAAATCGGCGAGCTGGCCAAAGAAGTGGGCGGCCACGGCGGTATGGATTTTTTAATGGACTGGCGCCTCATTGACTGTCTTCGTAATGGACTGGCACTCGACCAGGATGTGTACGATGCTGCGCTTTGGAGTGCAATTGCACCTTTAAGCGAAAAGTCGGTGGCAAACCGGGCAGCTTCAGTCGATGTACCCGACTTTACCAATGGCTCCTGGAAAAAAAATAAGCCGGTAGATATCAGCCTGCAAACAGGCGGTACCACCAAGGCAAAAATATAGGAGCATTTTCAAATTATCGCAATACCAGCCTTTTCGTATGCGGTAGGTACACCGCCCACGGCGGACGGTGACCGAAAGATAAAACGGCTACAAATCATTAGGGTCAAGCTCCCCTCTCCTTCGGAGAGGGGCTGGGGGTGAGGTCAAACACCAGGTGCAAATTGGCTTTTTTGCAGCCGCCCTGCTTAGTTAATTTAAATGCACCAAAAATATAGTACCTGCTGCTTTTATCTTTTTAAACCAAGTATAAAATCGAAGCGGTGTGGTTCATTTCTCTCAATTTTTATGTCCTATAAAATCATGATCAAAAATTCAATCAGTTGTTTTCTTTTTGCCTTTGTAGCTTTTATCCAGGTGCGTGGCCAGCAAAATACAGCCGCCACTCCGCTGCTGGTAAAAATAGCAGCAGGTGAGCAATGGTGGGGAGCTGCTGTTTCAGAAGCACACCAGGCACCTTTTGGTTCCTTTCCTTATGCAATCAATTTATTGGGAGACAATAAGGGGAACCAGGCCCAGCCCTTGCTTATCTCTAACTATGGACGGTATATTTGGTGTACCCAACCATTTGCTTTTTCGTTTCAACACGATAGCTTGTTAATTACTTCTTTTACCGATTTGGTACAGCAAGGAAAAATTGGCAATACCTTACGTGAAGTGTACCGGTATGTTTGCAACAAGTATTTCCCGGCATCCGGTAAACTGCCCGATTTATTACTGTTTAGCCAGCCGCAATGGAACACATGGATTGAATTAACCTACAATCAAAATGAGCAGGATATTTTGCAATATGCACACCGTATAATCAGCAATGGTTTTAAGCCGGGTGTGTTGATGATAGACGATACCTGGCAGGAAGATTATGGACTCTGGCAATTTCATCCCGGGCGGTTTCCCCATCCAAAAGCGATGATGGATGAATTACATCAAATGGGTTTTAAAGTAATGCTGTGGGTTTGCCCTTTTGTAAGTGCAGACTCTCCACCCTACCGGTTATTAGAAGGTAAAAAAGCTTTGTTGCTGGAAGGTAACGGCGATACTACCAACTGGGTGAATGCAAAAACAGCACCCGCCATTATCCGTTGGTGGAATGGTGCCAGTGCTGTATTGGATTTTACCAACCCGGCCGCTGTTAAATGGTTTAAAGACCAACTGAACCAGTTGCAAAATACCTATGGCGTTGACGGTTTTAAATTTGATGCAGGCGATGCTTATTTTTACCCGGCTGCTTCAGTAGCCTACGAAAAAGTGGTACCCAATCGTCACACAGAAATATTTGGTGAGATTGGTTTGGCATACCCTTTAAATGAATACCGTGCCATGTGGAAAATGGGCGGACAGGCGCTGGCAGAGCGCATTGCCGATAAAAACCATAACTGGGAAGACCTACAAAAATTAATACCGCAGGTGGTTGCGCAGGGGTTGGAAGGCTATGCTTTTACTTGCCCGGATATGATTGGTGGCGGTGATTTTGTTTCTTTTTTAAATCTTACTTCACTTGACCAGGACTTGATTGTTCGTTCTGCACAATGCCATGCAATGATGCCCATGATGCAGTTTTCTGTAGCACCGTGGAGGGTGTTGGATGCTGTGCATTTAAGCGCTGTGAAAAAAGCAGTTGCCCTGCGGGAGCAGCAAACAGCCCTAATTATACACCTGGCAAAAGAGGCCGCACTTACAGGCGAACCCATTATACGTCACCTCGAATATGTATTTCCCCACCAGGGTTATGGCAGCATAAAAGACCAGTTTATATTAGGCAATACGATGATGGTAGCACCTCTGTTGCAAAAAAATAAATGGACCAGGGATGTAATAATCCCACCGGGAAAATGGAAAGCAGATGATGGAAAAATAATTAAAGGTCCGGTTAAAATATCCATACAGGTACCATTGGATCGCCTGCCTTTTTTTCAAAAAATGAAGTAGATAAAAATGGATGTTGTTGGCAGCTCACTACAAAACGGATCCTCATCCGTTGTTGGGCCATAAATAAAATACATTTTTTTGAGCCCGGCGATACCGCTTTGTGCGGCTTCATTGGCGTCGCACTCTTGATCAGAAAATCTTTATTGAGCTTTTATCACATAATTTGTTAAAAGCCGGCATTGTAACTTTACCACATGGCCGATGTACATAGCGTAGCAACCCGTAGTTATAATATGAGCCGGATTAAGGGAAAGAATACAAAACCGGAAATGCTGGTTCGTAAATATTTATTTGCCCATGGCTTTCGGTACAGACTCCACAGCAAAAATTTACCCGGCAAGCCGGATATAGTGTTGCCAAAGTATAAAACCGTCATTTTTGTTCATGGATGTTTTTGGCATGGGCACAAAGATTGTAAATATTTTGTTGTACCTAAAACAAGAACCGACTGGTGGTTGAATAAGATTAATGGCAATAAAGCCAATGAAGTAAAGAAGGTAGAAGCCTTACAACAAGCCGGATGGAAAGTGCTTACAGTTTGGGAATGCCAGCTGAAGCCGGGTAAATTAGAAAAGACGCTTGGTGAACTTATGATGAAAATAATTTAATCTGTAGTATAAAACAAAAAATGCTTAGCAGTGTGTTTAATTACACACTGCTTTTTTATTGCTCCTAAACAAAACCAACACAGCTAAAACGTGACTTATAAGCAAATGTACTTTAAGTCACATAGGGTAGTATTGCTGAATGGATATTAAAACCAAAATCGGGCTGCGGATTAAGGAAATACGTACCGAAAAAGAACTCACTCAGGAAGCGGTGGCTTTTAAAGCCGAGATAGACCGCACTTTCATGAATCATGTTGAAAATGGCAAGCGCAATGTATCAGTAGATACATTAGAAAAGCTTTTGTGTAGCGGCTTAGAGATGAGTTTTAAAGACTTTTTCGCAGGTGATATTTTTTCAAATAATAAAAAGAAAAAGGCATGATAGGAACTAAAGTTGACTGGAAAGCTTATGCGGCTAACGGCAAAGAAAAAAAAAGAAACCAATTTTCAATTGAAGAAGCTATACTAACCCATTACGACACTCTTTCAATTAAAGGAAAAAAAATCGCTAAATCTTATTTTAAAAACATTCTACATGAGAATGACGAATATATAAATCTGACCCTTGAAGACGCAATACAGCAATTTCTTTTTGAAGTAAAAGCAGAGGTATCGTTTCATGGTCCGGAAGAAGGGGAAGAGAAATTTACTTTTATTGATTTATTTGCTGGTATTGGAGGCTTCAGGATGGCAATGCAAAATCTGGGAGGAAAATGTGTTTTTAGTTCAGAGTGGGATAAATATTCTCAGCAAACTTACAGGGCAAATTTCGGCGAAGTACCATTTGGTGATATTACGTTGGATCAAACTAAAAGTTATATCCCTAAAAAATTTGATTTGCTGTGTGGGGGATTCCCATGTCAGCCATTTTCAATAGCAGGGGTTTCTAAAAAAAACAGTCTTGGCAGGAAGCATGGTTTTGATGATCTTAAACAAGGGAATTTATTCTTTCATGTTGCTGAAATAATTGCACACCATCGACCCAAAGCATTCTTTTTAGAAAATGTAAAAAACTTAGTCTCACATGATAAAGGAAAAACCTTCAAAATAATTAAGGAAACATTGGAAGCATTGAATTATTCCTTTGATAAAAGAATAATTGATGGAAAATACTTTGTTCCTCAACATAGAGAAAGGACTATGATGGTAGGGTTTGATAAAAATTTTTTCGGTGAAAATATTACTTTCGATTTTGATAAGGTTATTTTACCCGAGGCGAATCATGTGATGAAAGATATTCTGGAAGCGAAGGTCGATCCAAAATATACATTGTCAGACCACCTTTGGAATTACTTACAGAATTATGCAAAAAAACACAAAGAAAAAGGAAATGGCTTTGGATTCGGGTTAGTTGATTTAAATGGAATTTCAAGAACAATGAGCGCCCGTTATCATAAAGATGGAGCTGAAATATTAATACCCCAAAAAAACAAGGTTCCCAGAAGACTTACTCCCAAAGAAGCTGCAGCCTTATTAGGTTATCCAAAGAATTTCAGAATACCTGTTTCTGATAGTCAGGCTTACCGCCAGTTTGGGAATTCAGTTGTAATGCCGTTGATACAAGCGGTTGGTGAACAGATATCTGTTATACTAGAAAATAAATCGAAATGAACTTAAAACAACTTTTAAAAATATTTTCAAATAATGCTTGTCATAAAGTTTATGTTAAGCTTCTTGCAGAAAATGACAATTCCAAAAATCAGGTATATTTTGGAGGTAGTTTTGATATTTTAAATATGTTACCCGCCAGTGAAATTTTAAGAGATGAGGGGGGGAATAGACAAAGAGAAAGTTTTAAATCAAAGTTGGACTTTTATTGGATTAACGAAGAAGGAAATAATTTAAAAGCTCCTCATGCACAATTAATATTGTATCCTGATTACCCAGAAGTAAGATTTTCAGGATTCCTCCTAGGTAGTAAAGGTGGGCCTTCTCTTTTAATGAATAGCCGTATACAAAATAGAGTTTTATTTTTGGGAGTTAGTGATGACCGAAAAATATATGGATTTGTAATTGGCCCGGAATCGGAAATAGCAAATGAATTTTCTGCGATTAAAGAATTAGAAAAACATGGTATTTTTTCTATTCTTACGATTCTAAATGATAGTATTCAAACTAACCCTAAGGAAAAATTAATCACAGAATTAAAAAGGATTAACCAACTGGGGTGGATTGAATCAAAAAGATTAACTCCTAGTTATTTAATCGTACCCTGCGAGTCTTCAAATTGTGGCGGATTTACATTGGAAGCCGAATTAAATATCCCTTCAAATCCAAAATCTGAACCGGATTATTTGGGATGGGAAATTAAAAATTTTCGAGTTACAAATTTTGAAAGAATAATTTCAAGTACAATTACACTAATGGATCACAGTCCAACTCATGGTTATTTTAATCAACATGGTGCTGAAGCTTTTATCAGAAAATATGGTTACAGTGATAGAAGGGGAAGGGAAGCAAGGTTTAATTTTGGTGGTACACACAGAAATGATACAATTCACAATCTTACTTCACTTAAGTTAGTTATTGTAGGGTTTGATAACCAAAATTTAAAAATAACTGATACCAATGGATTTGTTGCATTGATTGATAAGGGCGACAATATAGCTGCGTCTTGGTCTTTTGCTTCTTTTATAGAACATTGGAATAAAAAGCATTCCAATGCATGTTATGTGCCTTCAAAAATTAGAAGATTACTTTCATCCAATTCAAAGCAGCAATATTCTTTTGGTAATAAAATAATTTTAGGTAGTTATACTGATATCACCCTTTTATTAAAGGAGATTCATGATGGTAATGTATTTTATGACCCGGGTTTTAAACTTGAGCTTGCCATTGAAAATCAAAGAAATCAAACAACGAAAGTTAGAAGTTCTTTTAGGATTAAATCTGGAAATCTTTCTGCACTTTACAAAAAAAATGAAATAGTTAATTTAGACACAGCTTAATTAAGTCACAACAAACATTGGCATGGAAAATTTCGAAGCATTTAAAAAAATAAAAATAAGCTTCTGTCCCGCCGTGCTTTTCACCGCATCCACTAAAAATAATAACACACTCACCGTGAAACCCCTCCGCTGAATTATCTGCACCGTAAAAAGCTCCCACGCAATCAAGGGTAATAATATTACAAATTAGAATGAGGGCTAAAAAAATTCTTCCCGCCGGCAATGAAGAATGGGTGTAAACCGGTAGTAGCACTTTTCTAAGTCGGGGTTGCACAGTCACGCCTTTTAGTATTGTTGGGGGTGCTGCTGCAAACCCTGGTGGCAAAGATGACGGTAATTGAAAACACGGCCAGCTTTTCCGGCAGTCTATGCTCACTCTTATACCATATAACTTTATTGGGCTTTGCCTGTCCTGTTTTAAATATTAAGGAATAGTATGTTTAAAACGCCTCGCCACCCATCTTCGCATTAGTACCAAATGCTTAGGCATTGGTGCACCTGGTCTTTGGCCTGCTGCTTACCATGGCCATCCTCGGCATTCCCTTTGCCCGCCAGCATTTTAAGCTCATCGAAATTTCGATGATGCCTTTTGGTAAAACAATACGGAAATATACCGCCAGGGTTTTACGCCATTAACCGGAATTGTACATTAAAATGGTTCGTGCTGTGAAACCAGGGCGGGGACAGCAAAGCAGGCCTATTGCTATTTATTTAGCACCGGCAGTAATAGTTATAAAAAATAGTTTTTCCAATTTTGAGTTAATATACCCGAACTTCTTTTTTGCAACAAATCTCCCCCATACAATAAGCAGGCGTTTTTTACCTTGCTTATGCCCATGTAGTAATGCAAACTTTTGGTAAACTCACTGTGCAGGGTTTTACCCGATTTTATTTCTACAGGCAGCAATTTACCGGCATCATCCACAATAATGTCTATTTCGTTGCCGGTTTTATCTCTCCAGTAATATAAATTTACCGGTAGCCCTGCATTGGTTCTTTTTTTTACCATCTCTGTTATTACCATGCCTTCAAAAATTGCTCCCCGTTGCGGATGTATTTGCAGTTGTGCAGCTTTTGTAATTTCGAGCAACCAGCAAACCAAAGCACTATCATAAAAATAAATTTTAGGCCGCTTTACAATTGTTTTATTAAAGTTTTTAAAGTGTGGTTTTAACAGGTAAACGATAAAGCTGCTTTCTAATATGCCCAGCCACGATTGTATTGTTTTTACATCCACTCCGGCATCAATCGATAAGGAACTACTATTTAATTCCTGGCCATGGCGCCCAGCTAAAAGCCTTACAAATTTCTCGAACTGTAAAAGATCTGTTATGTTTTTTATTTGCCTTACATCTCTTTCAATATAAGTTTTTATATAGTTGGGCATCCAGTCTTGCGGCAATATTTTTTGATGATAAATGGGTGGATAAAAACCCTTCAGCATCAAATCATCATCATGCAATAATAATAGTTTTGCCTGCTGTAATTCATTTATCGAAAACGGCAATAAATTTATATATCCTATTCTGCCTGCCAGGGTTTGTGATATATTTTGTTGCAGTAAAAAATTATTAGATCCCGTAAGAATAAACATACCTTTTTGTGTAGTGCTGTCTAGTATTTCCTGCAGGTAAGAGAATATTTCAGGTACCCTTTGCACTTCATCTAAAATTGCACCTTTGGGATAAGCAGCTAAAAAACTTCGGGTATCTTCTTTTGCAAATTTTTGTACATCTAAATTTTCTAAAGATATATATGGTTTTTTGGGAAAAACCTGTTTTGCCAAGGTGGTTTTGCCTGTTTGCCTTGCACCAATTATAGCCACCGCTTTAAAACTTCGGGCAAGTTGGGCCAGTTTTTTTGCTGCTATTCTTGTAATCATAAACAAATTTACCTATAAATATGGAATTATTTGGAATCCAATTCCAAATAATTCCACTTGAGTTTAATAGGTAGCCTTCATGTCCATACGAACCACTCCACCCCCTTAGGTTCCGCTCTCCGTTCGGTGTCTCCTTGTTACTAAAACCCCGATTGTAGTGGTACATAAACCCGGGCGGGCAATCTTTCGAAAATTCTGTCCCGGCAGTGTTTTCACCCCATCCACTAAAAATAATAATTCACTCACCGTGAAACCCCGCCGCTGAATTTACTACACAGCAAAAAGCTCCCACGCTATCAAGGGCAATAGTTTTACAAATTGGAGTGAGGTCTAAAAATTCTTCCCGACGGCAATGAAGAATGGGTGTAAACCGGTGGTAGCACTTTTCTAAGTCGGGGTTGCACAGTCACGGTTTTTAGCATTGTTGGAAACGAGGCAAATCTCCATAAAAAAAGTCTTCCACCAGGAAGACTTTTTATCAATATCCGTTATTTGTATTTTAGTTGTAGTACGTCAAGGTTCTTTTAACAACCTGAACGGGTTTAGCCTTATCGTTGTATTTGGTACGTTTGGTCCAGTTGCCTTTTTCATCATCGGCTTCGTACTTGTAGGTGTTTTTTTCAGTTTTTGTTGTGCCTTTCTCCAGGTAGGTTACATCTTCTTCAGCCATATCTCCTTTATCATTCACTTTGGCTGTGCCTTCGTAAGTGACTTTGCCGGTGCTGTCGGTATTCTTACCCCCTAAGAAATGTGTTTTATCATATTTCATATTAAAGTCCCCTTTTATCTTACCGTTCATGCTATACTGTTTGCCGGAATACACAATTCCGTATTCATTTTGCTTCAACTCTTTGTAATAACCGTCTTGCTTTCCTGTAGAGTCGAAGGTTTTTCCACCAACATAGTTGCCGGCAGAATCCAATTCGGTCTCCAGTTTACTTGCCATTTTTCCATTTTTGTTCGTTACATATTCCAGAACACGGCCGGCAGCATCATGCTTTACCATTTGTTCGCTGGTGATTTTTCCCGAATCGGTTTTTGTCTGGCTCATGGTACTGTATCCTTTTTCGTCATAACTGTCAACCGTTGTGAGGGAGTCGGATTTTTCTTTACCGGTACTGTCAATGGTGGTAGATGTTTGGGTGACGGTTTTCACTTTGCCTTTAAGGTTTTGCTGAAGAAGATCGGTATTTAGTGGGGCAGGGGCGCCAGCTTCCGATGTTGAATTGTTGTTGCAGGAAACGAGAAAGATTGCTCCGGCAATAAAAAGCAGTAGTTGTTTCATGTTGTTGTTTTTAGGTTTGATGAGATATACAAGATAACTATTTTTACATATAATATAAAATAGTATTAATGCCTGATTATTTATTCCAATCCTCTCAGCCGCCGCACTTAGCCCGGTGTCGGGTTGTTACTCAACCCTTCTGCCCGGGGGCTGTGTCACCGCTCACGAAAAGCCTGGTATTGCGATAATTTGGAAAGCCTTCTTTTAAATTGACTACCTGGTAAATTAATAGTATGTTTTAAATTTGATTATGGAAGCACTAAAAATTGAAATACTTAACCCGAAGGCTATGCAACTTATAAAGGCTATGGAACACCTGAAGCTCACTAAGGCAAGCGATGAACCGGTTTGAACTTTGAAAGCATATCTTAAAAAGATGCGGCGTAACACTTCCTCCGCTGCTCAATTAGAAGAGATTACCAAAATTGTTGAAGATGCACGAGCAAAGCGTAATGCAAAAAGCATAAAATACTAAAAAGAGGCTGTTCTTTCGAAACAGCCTCTTTAGTTGAGACGCTTTTATAACAGATTTAAACCTGATAAAAAGTTATTACTGTTTTTGCACCCGGATGCCATCTATCTTAACAGATTTAAGCACTTGTACATTACCCCTTATAATTACAGGATTCGCCAGGGAATTTCGGGTAATACCACCCCCGATTGGATAGCCACCCAATATACTTGCACCCAGTTTATCTAAATTATAGGTGGTATTAAGCGGTGCGAAATACGTGCCCGCTGCCACTTGTATAGTAGTTCCTACACCGCAAAAGTTTAGTTCTGTTAGTGCACTGCCAAGGTTGGTATAAGCATTGGCCCAGCTCTCGCCACTATTGTTTCCGGTTGCATTTATATCTACATAAATTATAGTGGAAAGCACAGAAGACTGCCGCTCATAAGCACCCATATCAATGGTAGTATTTACAATTCGTGATAGACTTGCCAGGTCTGTGGTGATACCTGAAGGTAAAGCAGCATTACTTCCCACATTGATGGCAGGTGAACATCCTTGCAGCCTAAGGTCGCCAGTAGATACCAAACCTTGTGTTGGTTGCAGGATGAATAAAGGGTCTGTATTTAAGTTACCCGTACCTGTATAGCCACCCTGCACAATGCTGTAAGTGATGGCTGGTGTAGAGCCGCCGGCATTACGTATGCTGGAACTATTACCCCATATGATGCTGTTGGTAATTACAGGTGTTACTGCTCCATAGGTTGAGACAGCGCCGCCTTCTGCAAATGCAAGGTTGCCCGAAAAACTACAGTTGATAAGTTTGGTTGCAGCACTCTCGTTGTACAATCCACCACCATACAATGCGGTATTGCCGGCAAACATACTGTTTACAACTGTTGGGGCTGTACCATTATTATACATTCCACCTCCATAGGCGTCTGCACTATTACCAATAATTGAACAATTGTAAAAGGATGGCGTGCTACCTACGTTAATAATACCAGCTCCATAGGAACCAAATCCAGCTCCATTTCCGTTGCCCCCTGTAACAATAAATCCATCCAATATGGCAGTACTGTTAAGCCCATTGGATATGTTGCGGACAACATTGTAGGAGTTATCAGTATTACTATTGGCTACACCGATATCACCGCTTAAAATAGTTGGGTTGATGCGAATGTTGCGCTGAATAAGCTGTGTTTCCGTACCTGCAAAACCACCGTAAATGGCCAGGTTGTTTTTCATGGTAAAAGAAGAATCCCGGCTGCTGTTGATGGTGGGCAGGTATGTGCCACGGGCCACCCATATTTGGGTGACAGAGGGGCAGGTAATAGAAAGAGCGTTTTTTAAACTGGTCATTGCATTTTGCCAACTGCTACCAGAATTGTTGCCCGTAGCATTTCGGTTTACAAACAACACATTGCCTGGCGGACAAGGCGAAACTGAGTTCAGGATGGTCATAGTTGCTGATGAAGAATCCTGAATTTTATAGTCGGATCCATTCACCAGATTTATCAAAATTGATTCATCACCTTCATTTTCGAAATCTACTTTTGGGGCTATTTTAATAACCGTTTCCGTTTTATTTGAGTCTATGTAAACAAAGCCCTGCGATCCTGAAAATTGATTTAAATATACTAATCTTATAAAGCTATCGCATGCTAACCGTGCACATCTTTTTTGTATGATGGTATCATAGTAGTAAGAGGCATAGTCTACGTTATTTAAAGCTGTACCAAAGAGGTTAAAATATACTTTTGTTATTTTCTTCGCCTTTTCAGAAAGCTTAAAATGAAGTTCTATACTATCAACACTATTTTCTGTAATTGAAGGCCTTACTACACGTAGAGAAGCTACAATGGAACCTGTATAGTTTACTGATGGAGGTTTAAGATCCAGCTTACAAAAAAATGTGTCTGGTTTAGCTTTTACATTACCGAATAGATCAGTAATATTTTTTACAATTACCCTAAAGCTATCAACAGTTCCTCCCAGGGTACTTATCGGTGTTAAAATAAGCTTTCCATTTTCTTCGTTTACAGAAATGGGAACTGTCGTGTTATTTGATCGACGAATCATTTCCACCACACCTTCATTAAGGTTTGTTTTATCAATGGCATCGCTGTAGGTAAATGTAATGTTATCAACTTCAGGGTTATACAGTTGAGATACAGGTTGTGGTTTACCAACAAGGGATGGGGCTTTTCTATCCAGTACGCCTGAAGCTTCAGGACTATAGACAATATTTCCATTTCCACAAACCATCCTCAATCGAAGGCTATACACCGTATCGGCTAAACTGGTTGTATTCCACAACCCGGTATAACTATTCGGATCCGAAATACCTGCTTTCTTAATTGTAAATCCTGTTTGCCAATCTCTGCCACCCCGAAGTTCTTTTTTTGCATATTGAAGCGTTATACTGTCAATATTTGGCAGTGCATATCCACTCATGGTTATGGGAATGCTATTGGTGCTGCCGCTATTGATCACCCATCCATCAAGGGGAGCATCTAATGCGATGCTGCCACATGCACTGGTATAATTAAAAGTGTATTTAGCAATATTTTGAGTGTTAGGATCAAAGAGGTTATCAAAACCACAGTTGTCACCTAAGGAAAACAGCACATTAGGAAAAGAATATCTCTTATCATTAGGGTTTACTCTTTTAACTCCTATTTGTACATCTAAACTCTGACCATAGGGTAATTGATAAGCGACCTGGGTGCCTACCAGGTTGATATTTCCGTTAGCTGTAATTTGTAAGTCTCCGGCTGAAACAGCATCCACAGATAAATTGTATTTTCTGGGTTCACCACTTTCGCTTTTGTTGGCTAATTTAATGGTAAAGAAATTTTCAATGGTAGGATCCCAGTTGTTAAAGGTTGCGCCGCCTGAAATAATCTGCGGTAAATCTCTTTTTTGTGCACCTTCTTCCGGCGGGCAGCTATTAGCTCCGGCTACCAGTTCAAATACTGGTGTCTTATATACAGGGTCTTTTTTAATATTAACTGAATAATAGTCTCCGGGGTCATCGTCTTCAAGGTGGTAACCCATAGTGGTTGCCTTTTCCCTGGTTTTTACGGTGTCATTTGACGTAGTTTGCCTCATTGTAATTATAGCGCCTCCTGAAACACCCATGCCTGCATATCTAAAACCCAGTTCAAAAGCAATGTTGTTCCCAAGCACTACATCATGAGTTACGCTATTTATGGTTGACTGAGTTATTGTTTGTTCTTCCTCAACCTTTACTCCAAACGAGAAAGAACGGTTGATAACTAATTCAGCATTTTTTTTATTGGTGACATTGTTCTCTATTACTTGTTTCCATATATCTACCTGTGTAAGGGCCATGGCACGTGTACTGTCATCGGTAGCTTCATTCGCTAGTCTTTGTTGCTGCGGTATAATTACTTTTACGATGTGGTCTTCCGCATAGGCAAATTCTGTTCTAAATCCCTTAGGCGCCATTATCAATCTTGAACTGGTATCCAATTCACATGCGTTAACTGGTTTGTTTTCTATAAAGTCCAGATAAATGCTCTTGCCTAAAATATAATTTGTGCCATGCCCTATATATACATCTCCTGAATTTCCGGTAACAATTGGATTTTTTACTGTCTCAAATCTTTGTTTGGCCGTAACGGTTTCAACGAGCTCATCCCTTGTATTGCTGTTTACGCTATACTCGTGGGTGTAATTAAGCGTTGCTATTCCCTGAATTTCAAAACCAATTTCTCCTCCTCCAATTGTAGTTGCCGTGCTGATGGTTGGCGCAAGCGAAACATTTACAAATCCATCCCGGCCATCTTCCTTTGCCACGGAATAAGAAGTGGCGATTTGGGTACTGCTGTCTTTGCTCCAATAGCTATAGCTTCCGTCTCCTGGGGGTGCATGTAAAATCAGGTAAGGAATTTCGGGGAATGCAGTGGTAAAAGTTTTTGTTGGGTTGAGCACACCAACAACTGTTGCTTTTGGTTTAAGTGGTTTTGCTGATCTTCCATACCGGTCTATATAATGCACTTCGAATGGCTTTGAAAAATCTCCCGGATTTATGGGTACATTATTTGGGGCACCCGGTAAAAAAAAGCTGTCAAGCATTGGCTGGTTACTAACAGGTTTAAGCCGAAATAAAATAGTGTCAGCATTGGCATCCGCATTTCTTGAAGTGATATTAGTGTAAAACCGCACATAATCTGCCAACGTATCGGTTATATTATTGAGTGGTGAGAGCGGTACTCTATCTCCCAAACTTTGTCGACCTTCAAATATGGTAACCTGAAATCGCTTGGGTGCGTTTGTTCTAAATACAATACCAGGATTTTTGGTAGAATCGCTATTACAGGCTGTGTCCTTTAAGCCGGTAATTACTATCACCGGCGGCCTGTGATAGACAAGGTTTCTTACCGAATCTTTAGTGCTGATATCTATGATTGGTTCGGGGGCCCATTTATTAAAGAAATTTTTTAGGGAATCTCCTACGATATAGCGATCATCATTTGTTGCAAAGTCTGGCCTGGTCGTAAAGGTTTCAACAGTTACCTTATATTTTCCAGCCGGCAACCGTACCGAATAATTACTGTCATTTATGTTGATTGTGTTCGCTTTTTAAATGTTGTGATAGGGGTGCTATCCTTTCTTTGATAAATGCCCTCAAAAAGTAAATTGCCAGAACCAATGCGTCTACCAGCTATATCTGTAAGCTTACCAGAAATTTGCCGGGTAGTAGTATCTTCAAAATTGATTTCGGTGGTATCAGCATTAACCTTAAAAGTTCTAGAGGAAGGTAAAAATTGATGGTTGAGGTAAGAAGGAGTAAATGTAAAATTGGTTGGGTCTTTTACCGTCAGATTGTAAAACCCAAGGTTATTTGCTTTTAAGGAATCAGTGGCTGCATCAGTTTCTCCAAGGGTATTAACAGAGATTTTAGCATTGCCTACGCCGAACACGTAGGGAAACAAATAGTCAGATAAACAGCCATCACATTTTTGAAAAACCCTGCCGGCTACCGAATACACAGTGGTGTCGGTAAAATCATTTCCAAGCCTTTCATTATTATTTTTTGTGAGGTTAACCGTTCTGATTTGCGGTAAGATTATATGGCCTTGTTTAAAAGGAGTAATAGTATACAAAACAATGGTAGGATCGCCGCCTTCAGGTTCGGAGGTTGAATTTCCATAAAATATATTCTCTATACTATAGTTACCATACTCATCAGTGGTGGTATCACGAGCATAGTTATTCGGACTTCCTTTTATTGGGGTGTTTCTTGTTGCTGTTACTTTTATTCCCGCCACTGGCTTTCCGTTTTTACTCAATATCGTTCCTGAAATAGTGCCATCACTTTGACCCGGCAAAGCTCGATAAACGGTTATTTTTACATCATTCGAAAGGTTATTATTTGGGTTGCATCCATCTATCCTTCGCCTGTACCAGGCAGTTTGTTTTAAAGTATCTGGAATTAGGTAATACTTTTGGCCCCCGCTTGCAACCGGGGCAAAGTTTGTTCCATTAAAACTTATTTCCCAAGTATAGGTGTAACCAAAACCAGTTGGATCAACTTTGCTGGTAATGGTATCTCTACGATTTAAAAATTCAGCGGGAAAAGGTATAGTGTGTGCATTTCCAATTTCGCCAGGTGTATAATCACAGGTATAATAAATCCTGATGGCACCATTAGCTCCTGATCCGTTGCCGGCGCCACCACCGCCAGGTGTTTTTGCATCATCAATGCCTGCGCCACCTCCATTACCGGTACCTGTACCCACACCACCTTGTTGACAACAAACCCCATTACCACCGTTATTACCATCTGCAGTTGTATAGGCAGAACCACCGCCACCACCGTAGTAGATTGCACCCAAATCCCTATAACTGTTACCTCCATATCCACCAAAATAGGAAGCTTTAATATCCGGTCCGATATATTTTTGCTTTTGAAGAGTTCTTCTCAATCCCTTGTAAGCCCAGCAGTTTTCAAACTTGCTATCTTGCCCATCTATATTATATCCCCCACCGGCGCCTACTGTATAGGTATATCCTGTAGTGTAAGAACTTGCTGTAACTACGAAAGTATTACTTGAGGAGAAACTGCCACCACCACCGCCACCAGTTTCAGAAGTGCAAACGCAAGAACCACTAAATTGTGTATTGCCGCCGGCCCCGCCGCCCCACAAATGCACATAAAAATCTTTAGTGCCCGGTAAGGGCTTCCAGCCATTCACAGTACCTGGCGTAGTTAGTGTTATTAGGCTTTGACTGAACAATGACCTGCTGCAAAAAATGATCAACATAATTACGAAGGCCCTTTGGTAATTTTTATTCATAAACAGTTGTTAAGCTTGATGGATATTTATTAGGGATTAATCATTATTTATAATTAAGCATTTAAAAACTGGACACTTCCATGGTATTTGTAAGTTGCTCAATCCGCCAGCTGTAAAACCACCATACTGCCATAATTAAAAGGATAGCGACAACGATAATAAAAACAATGCTTGACGAACCCTTTTTTTTTATTGCCATATTCGGTTTCTATTGATGTAAACTTACAAGTCCTATTACTGTAGCCAATATTTTTAGGCAGGACAATTAACTGACAGCCACCGGACATAAAACGGACAACAACTATAAAAGGCTTTAATCGGGGCAATTTCAGCCTGTTTCGCTGTACATAGGAGGAAGTAAGCATTAATGTAAAAAGGAAAAGGAGTGAGTGCGATATGATACTATCATTTCAAAGTTCATCAACACCACTTGAAAAATAAAGTACTGCTTTTACAAAAATATTTATAGTAGTTGTTCCTTTGTATCTTAACAGTCTTAATTAACAGCAGCTTACTAAAATCAAAACCTTTTTTTCATGAAGTTTCTTTTGGCAATTGCCATGGTATTAATATCCATCAACTATTCCTTTAGCCAGTTTGCTGGTACCCCCGTGGAAGAGTGGGTAAAAAAATTAAGTGAACGGGAAGATAAAAAAAACGAATCTATACAGTCACTATTCTCCAGCGTCATGTACAAGACGGACACTCTAAAACTGAATGTATTTTTAAAACAATTGGAAGCAAACGGTATCAGCAATAATATTTACTTTACAACCAGGCTAAATGTTATTAGGTTAGGGTTATTACAATACAAGGACCACCTGCGTTCTGACAGGGCTTCAAAACTTCCTGTTCTTAACTTAATGAAGCTTGCAATGCAGCAAGCCAGTGAAAGCAACGATGAGTACCTGATTGCTTTTGTCAGCAAATTGTATTTTTCCATAGCAAGTTTTTACAATGAAACAGAGCTGTCCATCATGTACTCTTTATACAGCATAGAATTATATGAAAAGCTTTTTGGTACCGGCTCGTATCCTGACTATCATTTTGCAGCAGAACAAATGTACCGGGTGAAAGAATACGAAAAATCCAAAAACTATAGTTTAAAATGGCTAAATATGACGGCCAATACTACCAACCAGGGATATAAAGATTACCGGTTGGCGGTTTACAATACGCTTGGATTAGCCTACCACCGCACTGGCCAATACGATTCTGCCATGTATTATTATAAAAAAGCAATGGCAGAAACCGAAATAAATAACCGACCGGGTTGGAAAGGTATCGTTAGTGGCAACATGGGGCAGGTATTTTACCTTAAAAAGCAATACGATACCGCTATAGCCCTGCTCGATATAGACTACCGGAGCAGTATGAAGTACCAGTATTATGATAATGTGGTTAATGCCCTACAATGGTCTGCCAGGGCATATGCCGCTAAAGGAAACGGCGATAAAGCCATGCAGCAATTCCGGGCTGCCATGCAGCTTCTCGATAAAGTTCCGGAACAGGCTTACAGGCAAAATGTGTACTATGCAGGTGTGGAAGTGTTTGAAGCAAACGGGCTAATGGACAGTGCAATGTATTACTCCGGGCTCTATCAAAAACTGCATGATAGCATTGAGAAGAGAATAGCTACCAGTAGCTTAGCCATTTCCAACTTGCGGCTTAGTGAAGAAAAGAACCTGTATAATATACTGCGTTTACAGCAAGATAAAAAAGCACAAAAGCAGCAACGGAATTTTATTATTTTAGGCATCGTGTTAATGGCCGTTATAAGTTTGCTTTTTGTAAACAGGCAGCGACTGCTGCTAAAGTACCGGCACGATAGTCTTGAGAAAGAAAAAGAAATAATGGAAACTGAAATGGTGGCGGCCCGGCAACAGATGGAATTGTTTACGCAAAACATCATCGAAAAAACCAGCCTCATTGAAAAGCTGGAACAACAGATGAAAGACAATAATTCATCTGCAGGGCAGCAGGATACCATTGCTGCATTAAGTAGCCTTACCATTTTAACTGAAGCAGACTGGGGTAAATTTAAACAGTTATTTGAAAAAATGAACCCAATGTTTTTTCAACGCTTAAAAACAAAAGTGCCGGATATTACAGCGGCTGAACAACGTATGGCCGCATTAACCAGTTTACAGCTTACCACCCGGCAAATGGCTTCTATGCAGGGCATATCACCCGATAGTGTGCACAAAACAAGGCAGCGCTTGCGGCTGCGGCTGGGTGTATCTAATGAAACCAACCTGGAGGAATTTTTAGGTACTGTTTAAAAAAATCTTTAAACTCCATAAATCTGGTAAATTAAATTACTTCTTCCGGTTACCGGCCTACAAAAACAAAATGATCTTAATTTTGTTACTGAACATTCTACCAAACCAGTGCCGATGTCCAACACTTTATTTGAGACCGACGATTATCTATCAAATCCATTTTTTTCCTACTGAATACGAGGCGATATTGCAAAGGATGGACAACGTTAACCCGGTGCAGTATGCCAAAACAAGAAATTTTATCGACGGTGCGGTTACCTATTTATCACCCTATATTTCACGAGGAGTTATTTCGGGAAAGCAGGTGATGGAAACTGTTTTACAAAAAGGGTATAAATCGTACCAAATTGAAAAATTTTTACAGGAGTTGGCCTGGCGTGAATATTTTCAACGGGTTTGGCAATCTGTTGATGATGATATTTGGAATGATATTAAACAGCCGCAACCGAATGTGTTGCATCGTCAAATGATAAATGCTGTAGATGAAGCTGCAACTGGTATTGAAGCAATCGACCAATCGATTGAGCGTTTATACAGCAGCGGCTACATGCACAATCATGTAAGAATGTACACCGCCTCACTGGTATGCAATATGGCAAAAGCACATTGGCTTCAGCCTTCTAAATGGATGTATTATCATTTGCTGGATGGCGATATCGCCAGCAATAATTGCAGCTGGCAATGGGTGGCGGCGGCGTTTGCTTCAAAAAAATATTTTTTTAACCAGGAAAATGTAAACAAGTACGCCTTTAGCAAACAGCGGCGCAGCTTTTTAGATAAAGTCTACGAAGAAATTATGGAAATGCCCGTGCCGGAAAATTTAGTGGCAACAACGCAGCTTGCCCTTAAAACCATTTTGCCTGTAACAGCCGCCCCCATATTTGATACCAGCAAGCCAACGCTTATTTATAACTCGTACAACCTTGATGTGCTTTGGCGAAAGAATGAAAATGTAAACCGTGTGCTATTATTAGAGCCATCGCATTTTGAAAAATACCCGGTTAGTAAAAAAGTACTGCAGTTTATAACTGACTTGTCGCAAAACATTGTGGGTATTAAGGTGTATACCGGCGAAATAGCTGACATTGTTAGCCTTTATAAAAATGTTTCCTTAGGGGCGAAGGATTGTATTATTTCGAAGGAACATTCCGCTTTTAAGCACTACCCCGGAATAAAGGATAGCAGGGACTGGATGTTTGGTGAAGTGACCGGTTACTACAACTCCTTTTTTTCATTCTGGAAAAAATGTGAAAAGTATCTCAAATAAAGTGCAGATAAATATCCTTTGGAAACTGTTTAATATTTTTTGTTTTTGGCAAAATAAATCTCCACTAGAAAATCTCATCACCACTTGCATCAGCCCACCAAAATTTTTTTAGTTCTTACTAAATGTTTAATTTTTAAAGGCTATCGAAGCGATCAGGTTCTACAAATAACAATACTGCCATATCCATTGTTATCTATACTAATAGAATTTTCAAAATATTTTGAAAAGTTTAAACTTTTTAATTAACAAAATGTTGATCAGAAAATGAATACTATTTTTTGATTAACATTTCAAGAAGCGTTATTTCCGCTACCTCGTAAACTAAACCCATCTATATGAATCACACACTCTTGGGGGGTTCTCCCAATCGCAACAAACAACTATGTTGCATTTACATTTTTTGTAGGTACTATGGCCATGATGGCCGCCTCAGTTTTCTTTTTCTTTGAATTGAACAATGTGCCGCAAAAATGGCGCACATCTGTTCTTGTTTCCGGCCTTATTACTTTTATAGCTGCCGTACATTATTATTACAGGAGAGGCTACAACCTCGAAACAGGCGAATCTCCGGTATTTTTCCGTTATGTTGACTGGATTTTAACAGTGCCATTAATGTGTGTGGAGTTTTATTTGATCACAAAAAAAGCTGGTGGAAAAGCAGGGTTGCTATGGCAACTAATTTTTGCATCTGTTGTAATGTTGGTTACCGGTTACATTGGCGAAGCTATTTACAGTAAAGAAACACAAAGTTGGATTTGGGGTTTAATAAGCGGTATTGCTTACTTCTACATCGTATACCTTGTATGGTTTGGAGAGGTGGCTAAATTGGCTGGCAATGCTGGGCCTGCTGTTACCAAAGCTGTAAAGACATTGGGTTGGTTTGTTCTTGTAGGATGGGCTATTTATCCCGTTGGTTACATTGCAGGTACTGCGGGTGGCTTGTTCGGCGTTAGAATGTTCGAAGGATTATCAATGGATATCGTTTACAACATTGGTGATGCCATCAACAAAATTGGATTCGGTTTAGTGATTTATGCACTTGCACAATCTGACAAGGCAACTTCACCTGCCTACGCCTAAAACATTTTAAAAAAGTGCAACGCCGTTTTGCGTTGCACTTTTTTAATTTTAAAGTCACTTTTAAAAAGCGGGTATGTTAAGGATCGCACTATTACTGTCTGGATGTATCCTCTTGCTGTTTCAGCAATATATATTGCCGATTGATACCGGTGCCCAGTTTATTATTTTTTTGTGCGGTATCCTTTTGCTGGGTGTGCCACATGGCGCAGCCGACTTGTTGGTAGCTACCAGAAATGCTGGTAATACTAAAAAGAAATTTTCAAGTTTCCACTTCCTTACTGTTTATATTAGCCGCCTTTTATTATTTGCCGTCACGCTGTGGATGTTTCCTGTTGCAGGCAATTTGTTGTTTATTTTATTTGCGGCTTATCACTTTGGCGAAACGGATTTATACCAATTTAAGACCAATACATTTATTGGTAAATTATTTGTGATCTCTTATGGACTCCTCATTTTTTCTGTAATTCTTCTGCACCATTTTGAAGAAGTGAAGCCCTTGTTTCAAATGTTTGAGGCTGGTAAAGAAAATGCTGGCTTTATCAACTGGCTTGACGTACATCGTTATAATATCATCTCTGTTGCAGGAATATTATTTTTTACAACCACCTTCATTTATTTCCTCTGTAATAATGATACGGATACAAAAGATAAGGGAGAATTTTTAATAAGGTTTGCAGTTATTTTATTAATACTGTTCAACCTGCCCATGCTACTTGGATTTACGTTTTACTTTGTCGTATGGCATTCTGTTTTGTCTTTAAATAATATTATCATCTATTTAAGAATCAATAGATTTTATACCAAAAATATCATCACCAAACAAATAGTTTTTTACAGCCTTTTGGCAATTGGTGGAATTGGTTTATTTGGTTTAACAGGCTTTATGTTTATCAGCAGCAACGCCATAGTAGGCTACCTGTTTTTAGGGCTGGCTGTTCTTACTGCTCCGCACATGCAAATTATGCATGACATGTACATCAGCCTCCGACAAGCAAAGCCCGGTGAAAATTAAACATCACCCAACAAAAATTTAAATTAAAACAAGCTATAATGTTCAATAAATTTAAGGCATCAGAGTTAATAATCGTAGTAATGGTGGTGATACTGATTTTTGTATCCGAATATTATTATATAATACTGAAAGACCCCAACCGTGCAATTTTCATCGGGTTATGGCCACCAACAATTTTGGGGCTACTCATCTTTTTCAACATGAAAAAACAATCATAAGCTATTATGGAAAATAATACGGACATCATCGTTTTAACGAGTATTATCATTGTGCTTTTTATCGTATTTGTTATTGCAACTGTGAGAGAGCTGAATACTATTAGCACTACCAAATTTGTAGAAAAAGAAGAGGGCGGTTCAAGGGCAGAAATGTTGCGTTTTATAGGTAAACTATTTACAGATGATCGTATTGATGCAGGCAAAAGAATTACATTTATGAATGCCGTTAAACCTATGCTGGAAGATATGCAGAAGGAGGAGGATGAGCCAAAGAGAGACTAAACTCATTAAAAGGATAGTGCTTTTTTGTATACTGAATTTGTTAGCCAAAATTTATTCAATTTCGTAGGCTCACTGTTCCATGCTGTATTACTCAATACTGGTAAAAATATTTTTGTATCCTTCTTTTAAGTGTTTAAAAATTTTTCGAAGTATCAACTACCAAAAGTGCAAAAATATTTTAGTGGAACCCGTGTATTAAGTTAGCTCTACACCTGCGGGGGTTTCTTCAACCAAAATTTTTCATTCTCGGGTAAATTCTTTAGGTACACATTCATCTGGTCATAGCCTTTCTGGATGGTCTGATTCCACTTTTTGTCGTCTAGCAATCCAACTTCTTTTAAATCCATCTCGAAATACAACGACACCTTCCCTTTGGTGTTTTCCTGCTTCTGCCGGCTATTGAGGGTAAGTGAGTTTATAATCAACGAGCTAATGCCAGGGATTTGGTACTTTCTTTTCCCGGATATTTTATCCCATATCAGCATACCTGCTGAAGGTGTTTCGTCGTAATCTACCAGCTTTGTTTCGAGGCCTGAAAGGGAAATGGCAATGATGTGCCTCACCGGGTAACGGTACATTGGCTCAATGGGTAGGTTATCTACAACACCGCCGTCTACGTGCAATTGCCTGTTGATCACTACTGGTGGAAAAACACCTGGAATTGCAATACTAGCCCGTATCATCTTGCTTACCAAACCCCGGTCGTGCACTTTTGTGCCCGAACTGGAAAAGTTGGTAGACACACAATAAGAGTTAACCCATATATCCTCCAGTTCCGATTCCCCAAACATTTCCTGCATAAAGGCGGCCATTTTTTTACCCGACATAATCGATATGATGGGCCAGGAAAAATCGTTTGACGTTAGTTTTCTTTTTGCTGAGGTTTCACAAAGCGCATTCACTTTATGAGGGTCAAAATCACTGTGACTCATTCCTATACCATAAAGGGCACCCGCACTGGTACCACCCAAAAAATCAATTTCTACACCAACTTCAAGTAATGCTCGTATTGCACCTACATGGGCATACCCCTTTGCACCCCCGCCGCCCAAAACTATGCCTACAGCCTGGTTAGAAATAATTCTGCAAAAGCGCCCGATATCTCCTGAATGGTTATTTCGAACATGGATGTGCAGGTTCACTGTTCGCTTTTCCAGCCAACGACTGGTTTGCTTAGGCAACAAGGTTTCGTTTTTATGTAAAAAAACGATATAAATTTTTTTGTTTAGGATAGTTTGTGCATACAGGTTTTGTATTTTTTCAATCTGGTAAAGGTGGGGGTCTGCCCAAAATTCAGTGGCTACAATTAATAAATCGGCCACAAGCAGGCATTGCCTCGACCATTCGGGTTGGGCTTCGGAACACACTAAAATATTGAGGCCTTCCTGCTGCTCGAGTGTGTCAAAAATAGTGTTGTACTGTTGTTCCTGTTGTGAATCATGGTAAAAAACCTGGATGGGAATGCCGCCCTCTTCCAACGTTTTTTCAATTTCATTTGTCCAGGGGCTCAAATCATGTGCTGGCTGTAAATTGATGACCGCAATATTTTTAGGCCTGCTGCTCAGGTGTTGTTCCAAAATATTCCGCCTTAAACGCTTGATCAGAAAGTTTGTTAACACCCCTGCAAATGCAGGATTTTGAGAGACAAGGTTTAAGTATTCCTGCTTGTTTATTTTAAGAACAATTGTTTTTCTGATTGCAAGAACAGAGGCCATTCTTGGCTCATTTGTAAAAAGGGCAAACTCACCGGTAGGTTCACCTTCTCCGATATCACCTAATATATTTGTTCCGGTTTTATCCTGCAAAACGGCACGAAGCCGTCCGCTTAATACAACGTACAATGAGTTTTCAAGATCGCCCTGTTTAAACAAGTATACCCCCGCATCAACTTGTTGCTTTTCTCCTGCTTCCAGAATTTTAAACAAGGCATCGTTATTTAATTCTTCGAACAAATGACCCAGAACCTGGAGGTGGTGTAAGTTAACCGTTGCATCGTTGTTCAAGTTATCAGTTTTAAATTGTGGAAGGGTATTAAACTACTTTTATTCCGATTCAGTTTGTCCCCGATTGCCCGAATGAGTTGTGTTAAAATGCACTCGCAAAGCGTACCGGTGTACTGATTTTTAATTTTTACCCATTTGGTTTTTATTTATCTTATTTATAGTTCTATAATGATGACAACAAATGATATTTTTGAATGAACCCTCTATGCTAAATCGTTCAAATTACGTTTTAGAAAAATAGAGTTATTACATTCATGCGGTTTGGTAAAAAGTGCATTGCAAATAGAAAATAGTGAGTAGATAACAAATAATTTCCAGGCCATAACCTTGCCTTAGTAGATCTTTTTTACTTTGATAATTTTTGTAAAGTTTTTGTCAAAATAGTAAGCTTCCTCGGTTTTTTTTTCGTCACCGGATTTATCTTTTACTTTAAAGGCATGAGTAATTTTTGGTAGTTGCTCAGGAACGTACACTCTTTTACCGGCGTGGATGAAATCGTTTTTTGCAGTTGCGCTATCTAATAATTGTTGTCTTCGTAGTTTATACTGCTCGTTAGCGACGTTGGCAGAACCAGCGTTATTGGTCTGCAGTAATTGTTGCAAAATATCTGCCGAATCTTTCAACGCCTTGATAGCTTTTAAATTACTAACATAGGCATCCGTTTCTTCAAAGGGTAAAAATGCCAGCTCCATGGTACCAAAGTTTAATGACTCGTAACTATTAAAATCCGGTAGGCTGCTTTTTAAATGTTGGGTGATTAACTCTTTAGCTTTATCATCAGTTGTTTTGGCACCACAACCGGCAACTGCTATTGCCAGGAACAATAATATTTTCTTCATAAAATGATTTTCCATCTAAAGTATAACAACTATTTCACCCGCCAACAATTACCTTACTCATCAGTCCATTATTTCTATAAATTTATTATAGTTTACTTTAGCAAATAAGCGGGCTGTAATAGCAATTAAATTACAGCAAGTGCTCTTTTTAAAACATAATGGACACCCCAAAAAATAAACACGAAATCAGTTTTAAAGACCGGTTTTCTGCATTAAATAATCTACCGGCATTTTTTAAATTGGTATGGCAAACAAGCCCTGCTCTTGCATTAACCAATGCCTTGTTGCGTTTAATACGCTCTTCTATTCCAATGGCTTTGTTGTATGTGGGCAAAATGATTATCGACCAGGTGGTGCTTGCTGGCAGGGGTTCCGGCCATTCAACTGTTTTCCTTTGGCAGTTGGTTGCTATTGAATTTGGCCTGGCAGTATTGTCCGATGCGTTAAGCAGGGCCAATGCGCTGGTGGATAGTTTGCTGGGGGATTTATTTGCCAATTATACTTCCATTAAAATTATGCAACATGCTGCCATATTAGATCTTGATCAATTTGAGAATTCTGCCTTTTATGACAAGCTGGAAAGAGCCCGGCAACAAACGGTTGGCCGCACCATTTTGCTCTCGCAGGTATTGGGACAGGTGCAGGATTTTATAACCATGGGTTTCTTTGCCGCAGGCTTAATTGTTTTTAATCCATGGCTGATATTGTTGCTTTTTATTGCGGTGCTGCCAGCCTTTTTGGGAGAATCTTATTTTAACAACCGTACCTATTCGCTCAATCGCCGCCAAACGCCGGAACGCAGGGAACTGGATTATATCCGCTTTATCGGCGCCAGTGATGAAACAGCCAAGGAGGTAAAAATATTTGATCTGTCCGGGTTTTTAATTGATCGTTTCCGGCAGTTATCCGGCAAGTTTTACAACGATAATAAACAGATTTCTATCAAGCGCTCGCTATGGGGAACGGCCCTTTCTTTGTTGGGAACAGCCGCTTATTATGGAGCCTATGTTTTTATAATTTCAAACGCTTTATCGGGGAAGTTATCTATCGGTGATCTTATATTTATGGCAGGTTCTTTCCGGCAGTTAAGAGGATTGATGGAGGGGATACTTTCCCGCTTTACTGCAGTATCGCAGGGTGCTATTTACCTGAAGGATTTTTTTGATTTTTTTAAAATTCAGCCTGCCATCCGGCTGTCATCCAATGCAAGGCCTTTTCCAAATCCTATCAAACAGGGATTTGTTTTTGAGGATGTAGGATTTAAATATGCCCATTCAGAAAGATGGGCCAACAGGCATTTAACTTTTACCTTACATGCTGGTGAAAAGCTGGCTTTGGTAGGAGAAAATGGTGCAGGAAAAACAACGCTGGTAAAATTATTAGCCAGGCTGTACGATCCCACCGAAGGACGCATTTTGTTAGATGGATACGATTTAAAAGAATACGATTTGCTTGCGCTAAGAAAGCAGGTGGGTGTTATCTTCCAGGATTATCTCCGCTACCAGATGACGGTGGCCCAAAACATTGCTGTGGGCAATATTGTGCAGCAGCAAAACAGGGAACTGATTGTTGATGCGGCCAAACAAAGTATGGCTGATATACTGGTGCAGCGATTGCCTGATAAATACGATCAGGCATTGGGTAAACGATTTAACCAGGGCGTTGAATTATCAGGCGGCGAATGGCAAAAAATTGCGTTGGCAAGAGCCTATATGAAAGATGCTCAGTTATTTATTTTAGATGAACCCACGGCTGCACTCGACGCAAGGGCTGAGTATGAAGTTTTTCAGCGCTTTGCTGATTTAACCAAAGGCAAAACGGCGGTGTTAATCTCTCATCGTTTTTCTACCGTTCGTATGGCCAACCGAATTTTAGTATTGGATAAAGGAATGTTGCAGGAGGAAGGTACTCATGAGGAATTGTTAGCTAAAAATGGTCGCTATGCAGAGTTGTTTAATCTGCAGGCAAAGGGTTATCAATAAGTAATGGTTGCTCAAGCCGATTTTATAAATCAAAAAGAAATAAAAAGGGAATTGATAAAATTACATTCCCTGAATAGTTAGCATTTGCTTGAATAATTCTTTTGTAATTTCTCCCGGTTTTCCATGGCCAATTTTTGTACCGTTTATTTCTAAAACGGGTAAAATTAGTTTTGATGTACTGGTTACAAATGCTTCTCTGGCCGTGGCAATATCATCCGGAAGTATGGTTCGTTCCTTTACAGCTAACTCATCAAAAGACAGTATCTTTTTTCGTGTTATGCCGGCGAGGATATTTTTGTCCGGGGTTATAATTTCATCCTTGTCATTAACCATAAAAAAGGTTGCCCTCGGGCATTCACTTATTCCGGATGCTGCATAGTACAACACATCATCGGCATTATTTTTTTTAATAAATGTTTGCAATCGGATGGCCTGCAGGTAATCGATAGTTTTTACCTGTGCCAGTTGCCGCTGGTGCTCGTCAGTTCTTCGTCAGACGATTTCAGCCACAAGAACCA
>JANPNY010000131.1:0-1828 GCA_031427745.1 Chitinophagaceae bacterium
GGCACACCTATATTCCATACCAACTTAAACTGAGCATTGCCCTGCGACTCAAAAAACTCTACACGGATATCATAGGTTTTATTTTTTTCAAATTGATAATCGGCCAGGCGGGTTGTAAAGGTCTGGCTCTTCCAGTTATCAATAATCAGTTTACTATTGAGGTATAGCCTGAAGCCGTCATTGCCTTCAATGCCAATTTTAAATTTACCGGTTGCTGGTGCTGTTAATTTTCCTGTCCAGCGTACGGAGTAAAAGTCATAATTAATATCCGGATGCGGACCGTATAATGTCCAGCCAAAATTCATTTGCTGATCTACTCTTGTCAAATCAGGCTTACCACTTAATTGAGTATTATTAAAATATTCACCCAGCAAACCTTCTTCCTTTTTATTATTCAAGATGGTTGATAAATTGTTTGATGAAATGATGTTCCATTCAGGCGATTTTCGCCCACAACCAGCTGCATACAATACGTTTGCTGATTGGCCTAATTTGTTTTTAATTCCATCCACAATACTTACTTTACCATTACCCGGACCGCTATAGCCACCCAGTCTTGCTTCTTTTGCATCGCTACCAATTATCGCAATGGTCCGGATTGTTTTTTTCAGTGGCAACACATTATTGTCATTTTTTAGCAACACCATCGATTTTTGAGCTGCCTCTCTCGACAATAATTTATGGGCAGGATTGTTATTCCATTTACTTACTTCCGCTTCATCGGTATAGGGGTTTTCAAAAAGTCCCAATTCAAATTTAATTGTCAACACCCTCGCCACCGCAGCATCCATGGTTGCTGAACTTATGCTGCCATCTAAAAATGGCGGCATAAAAAGATCTTTGTGTTCATAAGCCGTTTGAAAAATAACATCCAATCCATTGTTGATAGCTTTAGCAGTTGCATCCGGATAACCGCCGGCGGTATAATGCAATACATTGGCGCCACCTACTGCCCCTGCATCGGAAATTATAAACCCTGAAAAATTTATTTTCTTCTTCAACCAATCATTCAGTAACCAATCATTAGCAGTACATGGACTTCCATTCAATGAATTATAAGAAGTCATTACACTACGGCTTCCACCTCTTTCAAAACAAGCTTTAAAAGGCGGCAAATAATATTCTTCCAGCAATCGTTCGTTGTAATCAATTGGGTAACTATCACGGCCACCATCACCACTGTTGGCTAAAAAATGTTTAGGTGTTGTAATTACACCCATTTTTTCAAAAGGGCTAACAAATGCTACACCCATTTCCGAAGAAAGAAAAGGATCTTCTCCATAAGTTTCTTCCACTCTTCCCCAGCGAACATCACTCGCAATATTTACAACGGGTGATAAAATCTGGCGAATGCCCCTGCTTTTGGTTTCGTTGGCAATAGCGGTTGCCACCCGATTCATAAGAGCAGTATCCCAGGTAGCTGCCAAGCCGATTGAAGCCGGAAAAGAAGTAGCACCATCTCTTACCAAACCATGCAGGGCCTCATCAAATGCAATGATGGGAATGCCAAGTTTTGTTTCTTCTACAAAATATTTTTGAATCGAATTAATCAGCTTTGCAGTTTCTTTTGCATTGGAAGCCGCACTATAATTAAGCATTTGCCCCGCTGCGTCAGCATTGCCCTTGGCACTTACCTGGAAACCAAATATGCCGTTTTTATATCGTTCTTTTCCATCGGTTAAATCACCCGGTATCATAAATAGTTGCCAGAATTTATCTTCGGGGCTCATTCTTAAAAGCAGGTCCAGCACTCTTTTGTCAACTGGAAGCCTTGGGTTTTTATAAGGCAAAATTGGCTGGCAAAATGCAGATTGAAATATCAACAACT
>JANPNY010000132.1:0-2152 GCA_031427745.1 Chitinophagaceae bacterium
TGCTTTACTTTTTCTAATGAATCCTTAATACGCTGCTGGTCTTTTTCCAACTTATTTTTTAAAGAGTCAATTTTATCAATGGTGTTATTGTGATCGTATCGGTAGTTGTCATCAATCTTTACACCGTTTTCATCAATGTTTATTTTTTTTTCGCCATCATTAATTTCAATACCATTTTTATTGATCTTAATTTTTTTATCATTCTCGTGCTTCCATTTGTCAGCAGGCGAGCCATCAAGAGCATACAGGCCATCAGCTTTCATTACATAATCCACATTTTCATCCCAGCCATTTTCTTCATCATCCAGGTCGATATTAAAATCTTCATCGTTATTCCATGGGCCGTTTATACGTACATGGCCACGGTTTACATTGCTGTTGATTTTAATTTGTTTGCCTACCGGTACATATACCGTAATAACCACCCGCTGATTTCTAAATTTATCTGTTGTATTAATAGCGATGCCTTTATCCAATACCAGCAAGGAATCTCTTTGTACCGCAGTAAACTGTATCAAATTGGCAAGTGTATCTGCATAGCGCTTAGTACGGCCGTTGGCCATTTTTGTCATGGTAACTTTAAAACTGTCGTTGGTAGATTTTACAATTTTTACTTCGACATTTTTAATGTAAGCAGTATCATCCTCTATACCCTCAAAAGGCTGAAAATTAAACGACTTGTAGCGGTATAATCTCTTTTCAGGAGCGTTGGTTGTTACCTCCAGTTTGGCTACAGAGGCATTGCTTAAGGTTACATCCTGTTCAACAATATTATTGATGGTTTTAAAATCTTTTGTTATCGATGCCAGCAAAAATATAAAGCATACCCAGCCTAATATCCAAAGACTAATAAAAGAAGCCCTCAATACTTTTCTGTTGCTCTTCATTTTTGCCAGGCGGCGTATTATCCAGGTAATTACACCAATTACCGGTACTGCAATAAAGAAAAGCAATGTACCCCATGCAAATGCATTTTGCCATCCCTCAGTTAAAACAAAATCCTTTAAAGGAAAAATACCGATTGAGGCAATAGCAACTGCAAACAATGCAACCACCAGCGCAAAACTTACACACCCAATAATAAAATATACAAAGGCTTTCACCAGTATTACAATCACATCACCCAGCGATTTACCTCCACGTTTTACAGCCGTTTTTATTTCTGAACCCATTTGCTGTCCTTTGCCTTCTGCAAATATTTTTACTTCTTCTCCAAATTTTTCAGCCCTTTTTTGTACCCCTTTCATTTCTTGTTTCACAGAAGTTTTAATGGAGTCAATATCTACTTTCTCACCTTTCATTTCCAGCTTTTCGGCAGTAGAACTTGCTTCAGGCAATACCAGCCACAATATGATATACACTATCAAAGCACCGGGGCTAAAAGAGAAGTTAATAAAATCAGGAAAATCACCAAATCCAAAATTTCTCCATCTAAAAACAAAAGATAAAAATGGCAGTAAAAAAAGTACCCTTGGTATCCATGGGTTGATGCCGAAATAATTTCCCAGTCCACCTCCAACACCTGCAATAATCTTTTCATCGGGGCTGCGGAATAATTTTTTTCGAGGCGCACCAATTTCTGTAGATGCGCTGCTTGGTACCGCAATCCATAAAATTATGTAGGCTAAAATACCGGTACCAAATGCCAGTGAAACCACTGCAAATACTACCCGAACAATTACCGGATCGGTACGAAAATACCTGGCTAACCCTCCGCATACACCACCCAATACTTTATTATTTTCATCTCTGTATAAACGCCTAAGGGTATTACTATCATCAGTTTGGCTATCCGCTGCGGTAGTCTTTTCTTTGGATGTTTCACCTAATTTAGTAGCCACTTTTTCTTCCTCTCCATCAAATTCTTCGGGACGACCCATACTTTTAATGATGGCATTTACATCATCATCTGTAATGCAGGTGGCACCTTTTTTCAAACGCTCCTGGAATAATTCACCAATACGACTTTCAATATCGTTGATAATTTCTTCTTTGCCTTCTTCGTTTTCGAAAAACCTGGCCAGGCTGGCGGTATAGTTTTTAAGCAAGTCAAAAGCAGATACTTCTATCGGCACTACCTGGCCGTGGAAGTTTATATTTATTACTTGTTTCATGACTGTAGTTATTAAAGTGTTTCGTTAGTTGGTTGATG